>CALXDO010000001.1 GCA_944387075.1 uncultured Oscillospiraceae bacterium
TTAACTTCAAAGATAGAATTGATGAGACCCTTCATTTCACTGTCTTTACCAGTTTCCATGAAGGACTCGTGTCCTTCTGGTGCTTTTCGTGTTTCTCATTGTTTAATTTACAAGGTACAAACCGCTCGAACAAGCGGAGCTTTATTATATCAGGCTCGCTTTCGTTTGTCAAGCACTTTTTCAAGCTTTTTTCGGAGTTTGAATCGTTGCTGTCATCCGCCCGACTCGCTCGAACTTTTATATCATATCACACCGTTTCGCTCTTGTCAACACCTTTTTGAACTTTTTTCTCAACTTTCCGTTGGATTTCTGTTCCGGTGTTGCCCTTGCGTCAGGCGCTCAGTTAATATACCAAATCCCACCCCAGTTGTCAACACTTTTCTTCTGGTTTTTTCGAGTTTTTTCGAACTTTTTCTCCAGGCACTAGATATGGTAGTCTCTCTAATACTTTACCACTATTTCCCCCTCCTTCTGTGGGCGTATCACTGTGAAAGCCACCAACACCAGATTCCCTATGGGCCAGACCAGCTGGGGCCATCCGTCGGTCCACCCGGTGAGGGCTATTCCAGTCCCCAGAACCACACACAGAGCCGGGCCTTTCCCTCCCCCCCACACACGGGTGATGAGTCCCGCCCACACCAGGTCACAGATGAGCCACAGGGCGGACAACAGCCCCTCCGTGCGGGCGCTCTCCCCCATTAACCCCGTGGTGACAAAGAAGGGCTGGGACAACTGGGCGGCCGCGTGGCCCAGGACTCCTCGGGTGAGGGCGGCCACCCCCACGGTGAGCCCCCCCAGCAGCAACAGCCATCTTCCCACGGCGCCTCCCTCTCCCTGTCCTTGGGGAGATACCTTATATAAATAGGGAAGCACCCACGCCGCCATGGCCACGGTGCCCGCTGCTGCCACAGCCGAGGTCCAGCCTCCTTCCTCCCGGGGCCACAGGTAGGATACTGTGACATGGGGAATGGTGAGAATCCCCACCGCCACCAGGGCCGCCACCAGCACCATCCAGTAGATCTCCCCGCCCCGGAAGAAGGCCGCTGGCTTGCCCCAGCTCATCCACAACACCGGCAGGGCCAGCAGCAGGATGAGCCAGCCAAACACTCCCTGGCTGCCTCCGGTGATCTCCACCCGGCTGGCCGCCTGACGGAGTACATGGCCCAGGGTGAGGACCGACCAGCTGGCATACACCGCCGTGAGCACCACTCCATACACCCCCTGATACACCGGGCCTTGGCGCAGGCGCAGCACCACCCAGGTGAGGATGGGCACCGCCACCGCCACCCCGACCAGGCCCCATTTCCAGTCCATTTCTCCCGCCTGGGCCACCGCCAGGGACAGCCCAGAGAGGACCACCGCCGCCAGCACCTGACGCATGGACAACACATCCCTTGTGTTCAACCTCATTCCTCCCATGTCCAGCGGCCTGCCTGCTCCAGCCGTCCGCCGCTCTCCTCCACCAGGGGCAGCTCCATCCTCCCCCTGGTGGTCAACGATGCCAATACCTCCACCACCGTGGGGGCCTGCACCCCCTGGTGGGAGAGTAAGGTCAGGTCTGCCTCCGGGTCGTCACACCCGTTTAACAGCCCGGCCACCTGGCCCCGGGCCATCCACACCGTGGCGGAGGCCCCCAGCTCCTCATCCTCCAGCACCTGCTCCAACACCTCTTCTAAGGGCACGTCCTCTCCTACAATAAAATAGGACACGGAGGTCAGGGACAGTTCCTGGGTGGCAGACCAGGGCACCGCCTCCAGTGCCGCGAAAAAATCATCTCCCCATCCGGTTCCCCGGATGGGCTGCTGGTCCTGGTCGTCCATGCCGCACACCGCCGTCAGCTCCACCGGGCCGTCCCCCTGTACCCCCAGCACCCGCACCAGGGCCAACTGATCCGGCTCCCGGGCGGTGGGGGCGCAGCCGCACAGCAGCAGAGCCAGAGACAATATCCATACCCATAGCCGTTTCACCCTTGATTCCTCCTGTTTTGGGGATTGAGATACCGGGGCCGGGTCTTCACCCAGGGCAGCGGCTGACGGAACACGGTGTGCCCCCGCTCCCCGCTGCCCCCGCAGGAGGCGAAGGGAGTGAGGTAGGCCCCCCCGAAGCTCTCCAGGGAGGCCAGGTGGTACACCAGGGCCATCCCCGCCAGCACCAGTCCCACCAGTCCCGCCACACCGGCGGCCAAGGTGATGCCAAACCGCCACAGCCGCAGTGCCCCGGAAAAGTCCTGGCTGGGGGCGGTGTACCCGGCAATTCCCGCAATGGCCACCATCACCAGCACCGCCGGAGAGACCAGCTTGGCCTCTACCGCCGCGGACCCCACCACCAGACCGCCCAGAATGGACACCGTCTGACCAATGGCGGTGGGCAGGCGCAGCCCCGCCTCCTGCACCACCTCAAAGGCCACCAGCATGACCAAGACCTCCGCCAAGGTGGAAAAAGGCACATCCGCCTTGGCGGAGATGATGGACAGCATCAGCTTCACCGGGATGAGCTCCGGGTGGTACAGCACCGCCGCCACATACAGCCCCGGCAAAAACAACGTCACCAGCATACACACATAGCGCAGCACCGACAGGGCCGAGGCCACCATCCAGCTGGTGCTGCGGTCCTGCCCCGTGCGGTAGAAGCTGTCCAGGGTCGCCGGGAACAGCCACCCCATGGGCATGCCGTCCACCAGCACCCCAACCCGCCCCTCGGCCAGCCCCGCACAGAAGCGGTCGGGCCGCTCGGTGTAGACACTCATGGGGAAGGGGGTGTGGGATTCCTGCCCCACCAGATACTGCTCCAGATTCCCCGTCATGAGCATGGCGTCGATGTCAATGCCCTTCACCCGCTCCTCCACCTGCCGGGCCAAGGTTTCGTCGGTGATACCTTTTATATATAGAATGTCCACCGGGGTCACCGACTGCCGCCCCACCAAGGTCTCCCCAATGCGCAGCTCCGGGGCACGCAGGCGGCGGCGCACCAGAGAGGTGTTGGTGCGGAGGCTCTCCACAAAGCAGTCCCGGGCCCCCTTCACGTCCGGCTCGTTGTCCGGGGGCGAGATGGAGCGTTTCTCCTCGGTGGCGGTCATGAGGGTGAGTACCTTCTCTTTTCCTGGGAAAAAGAGCGCCACCCATCCATCCACCAAGTCAAACACCACCTGGTCAGCGGTGGTGCGCTCCTCCACCGCCAGGGAGTACAGGCACCCCTTGGCCATGCGGTCATAGGCCTCGTCCAGAGTGCCCACCTCCGCCAACTCCCGGCACTGGGTGAGAGGGCGCAGCACATAGTCGCTGGCCCGCTCGTTGCGCACCTGGCCCACAATGTAGAGCATCTCAATGGCACGGTCTGGATTGTCCCCCAGATAGAGGGTTCTGCGCCCAAAATCCGCACACCCGGCAAAGACCTGAGCGATGCCGTCGGCGGTGAGCGGTACCGTCACCCGCGGCTCCTGGCGGGGGTGGGGCGGTGGAATGTGTTGGTGTCCCATGGTGTTTTACACCCCTTTCACAAATTCCAGTCTTCCACCCTGTCCATTCTTTTATACCCTTACCATACTAATTTACTAGGAAACTCTGGACGCATCTATGGAGGGTGTGGTAGAATGGCGTGGAAGGACAATCCCTCCGTCAGCCTTGCGGCTGCCACCTCCCTTTACACAAGGGAGGCAAAGAGGAATTTACTTGAAAAAGGTGATGCCATGATTTACGCAATTCTCGCCCTGGTGCTGCTGGTGGCCGACCAAGTGGTGAAATACCTGGTGCGGGCCCAGATTGCCCTGGGGGAATCCATTCCCTTCATCCCTCACATAATGGATTTGACTTATGTGAAAAACACCGGGGCTGCCTTCTCCATTCTGCGGGAACACACCTGGGTGCTCATCCTCATCTCCGCCGTGGTGGTGGTGGTGGTGGGCGTGCTGGTGCAGCGGGGCTTCTTCCGAGGCCGGCTGGGTCTCACCGCCGCCATGCTGGTGATGTGCGGCGGGGTGGGTAACCTCATTGACCGGGTGGCCATGGGCTACGTCACCGACATGTTCCAGACCACCTTTATGAACTTCGCCGTGTTCAATGTGGCCGACTGCTATATCACTGTGGGCGTGGTGCTTCTCTTTGTCTACGTCCTCTTCTTCTCCGAATCCACACCCAAGGAGGTGGAGCCCCATGCAGACCGCGACCTTCCCGGTGACGGTACTTGAGGGGGGCCGGGCCGACGCCATTCTCTCCGCCATGGTGGACGGGCTGACCCGCTCGGCGGCCCAGAAATGGATGGAGGAAGGGCGGGTACTCCTGGACGGCAAGCCGGTGAAAAAGAACACCCCCTTGAAAGCTGGGGACACCCTTTTGGTCTCCCCGCCCCAGCCCCAGGACATTGACCTCATCCCCCAGGACATCCCCCTGGACATCGTCTATGAGGACGACGATGTGGTGGTGGTCAACAAGCCGGTGGGGATGGTGGTACACCCTGCCCCCGGCCATCCCGACGGGACTTTAGTAAACGCTCTGTTATATCATTGCAAAGAATCACTCTCTGGAATCAACAGAGAGCGGCGTCCGGGCATTGTACACCGCATTGACCGGGACACCTCGGGGCTGCTCATTGTGGCGAAAAACGACAGGGCCCATCTGGCCCTGGCCGCTCAGCTGCAAGACCACTCCCTGTTTCGCCTCTACCACGCCGTGGTGGTGGGCGGGTTTAAGGAGGACGCGGGGACGGTGAACGCCCCCCTGGCCCGTCACCCGGTGGACCGCAAACGCATGGCGGTGTGCCGCACGGGAGAGGGCCGGGAGGCGGTCACCCACTGGCAGGTGGTGGACAGCCGGAACGGCTACTCTCACATCACCTGTCGGCTGGAGACGGGGCGCACCCACCAGATCCGGGTACACATGGCCTCCATCGGGCATCCTCTTTTGGGGGATGTGGTGTACGGCTCCAAAAAGCCCTTCCCGGGCCTGGCGGGTCAGTGTCTCCACGCCGCCTGCCTCACCTTCACCCACCCCACCACCGGGGAACGCCTGACGGTGGAGGCCCCCCTGCCGGACTGGTTTAGCAACACGCTCCAGCGGCTACAATTAACCTAACCCTCTTTTGCCTATTCACATGAGAAAGGACTGATATTCATGAATCATCGGAAAGTAGCGGTCATCGGATGCGGCTTTGTGGGCGCGTCCATCGCCTTTAGCCTCATTCAGAAGGGGCTGTTCTCCGAAATGGTGCTCATCGACGCCAACCACGACAAGGCGGAAGGCGAGGCCATGGACCTGAGCCACGGCCTGCCCTATCTCTCCCCCATGGAGATTTACGCGGGCACCTACGAGGACGTGTCCGACTGCGCCCTGGTCATCATCACCGCCGGGGCCAACCAGAAGCCCGGGGAGACCCGCCTGGACCTCATTGATAAAAACGTGGGCATCCTCAAGTCCATCATCCCCCAGATCACCGCCCGTCCCTTTGAGGGGATGCTGATGATCGTGTCCAACCCCGTGGACGTGCTCACCTACGCCGCCATGAAGATTTCCGGCTATCCCGCTCACCGGGTGTTCGGCTCCGGCACCGTGCTGGACACCGCCCGGCTGAAGTTCCTGCTGGGCCAGCACCTGGACGTGGACAGCCGCAACGTCCACGCCTTCATCATCGGCGAGCACGGGGACAGCGAGC
>CALXDO010000002.1 GCA_944387075.1 uncultured Oscillospiraceae bacterium
TGAACACTCCCTCTTCCGAGCTGGGTTCCTGCCGCTACAAGATCGCCGATCCCGATGTGGACGACACCGACTACAAGCGGATTCTGGAGATCTTCAAGAAGTACGACGTGCGTTACTTCTTCTACAATGGCGGTAACGACTCCATGGACACCTGCTCCAAGGTTAGCCGCTTCATGGCCAAGTCTGGCTATGAGTGCCGCGTCATGGGCGTGCCCAAGACCATCGACAACGACCTGTTCGGCACCGACCACTGCCCTGGCTTTGCCTCCGCTGCCAAGTACATTGCTACTTCCTGCGCTGAGGTGTACAAGGATGCTCGTGTGTATGACACCGGCATGGTCACTATCATTGAGATTATGGGTCGTCATGCTGGCTGGCTGACTGCTGCTGCCGCTCTGGCTGGCGTGGTGGGCTGCGCTCCCGACTTGATTTATGTTCCCGAGGTGGACTTCGACATGGACAAGTTCCTGGCCGATGTGACCTCTATCTACGAGAAGAACGGCAACTGCATCGTGGCTGTGTCCGAGGGCATCCACTATGCAGACGGCTCCTTTGTCTCCGAGGCCAAGACCTCCGCCACCGACGGGTTCGGTCACGCTCAGCTGGGCGGTCTGGCTGCTCTGCTGGCCAACATCGTCAAGGAGCGCACTGGTGCTAAGGTCCGTGGCATCGAGTTGTCCCTGCTCCAGCGTTGCGGTGCTCACCTGGCTTCTCAGACCGACATTCAGGAGTCCTTCCTGGCTGGTAAAACTGCGGTTGAGGCCGCTGTTGCCGGCGAGACCGACAAGATGGTTGGTTTTGAGTGCACCCGTGAGAACGGCAACTATGCGTGCAAGACCAAGCTGTTTAACCTCTCTGAAGTGGCCAACTTCGAAAAGAAGGTGCCTATGGAGTGGATCAACGAGGCTGGAAACGGCATCAACCAGGGCTTCATCGACTATGCCCTGCCCCTGATTCAGGGTGAGAACACCCGCGCCATTGAGCACGGCCTGCCCCGCTTCGCCCGTCTGAAGAAGGTTTTGGCCAGCAAGTAAGAGTAGACCTCTTCCCTGCTCTATGATATGATGAGGAGGAATTACAGTGATGTAATTCCTCCTCATTTTTTTATATGACAACGAAGAAAGAAGATGCTTAAATGATTCGCTTTGCTATATTGGGAGCCGGAAGGATTGCCGGACAGATGGCAGACACCATCAACAAAATGATTTAAGCGGGATACCAGCAGATTTGCCTGTATGCAGTTTCTTCCAGAAAGCTAGAACGGGCGAAGGCTTTTGCCAAGACCTGCGAGATATAAAAATTCTATGGAAGTTATGAGGAAATGCTACGAGACGAGAATGTACAGTTGGTGTATGTGGCCACTCCCAATTCTCATCACTACGAGCATGTCATGATGTGCTTGAAACACGGCAAACATGTTTTGTGCGAAAAGGCGTTTGCGGGCAATGTCTCCCAGGCGAAAGAAATGATCCAGTGTGCTGAAGATAAGAGACTTCTGCTCATAGAGGCTATTTGGACACGGTACCAGCCAATGCGTGAAGTGATTTCTCAGGCGGTGAACTCTAGAGTAATTGGACAGTCTAAAATGCTCACCGCAAACCTTATGAGATGCTGGGCAAGGAGAGAATCGTGGAACCCTCCTTAGCCGGCGGGGCTTTGCTGGATGTGGGAATTTACCCCTTGAACTTTGCAGAAATGGTGTTTGGCAGCGGAGCACAGATCCATGCAGTGTGCACCAAGTCAGACAAAGTGGTGGACCTCAATGATAGCATGACCCTTGTGTGGGAAGATGGGAAAATGGATGAGGCTCGCAGACAAATGGGGGTACGCTATCCCCTTGAGTGACAAAATACGAAAAACGAGGCCCAGGAGTCAGGGGCCTCGTTTTTCGTTGGTAATATTTCGTTGAGAGAAAATATCAGCCGTGTACACCAGTGAGGTCACGCAACATGGACAAGCTGTGCTCGTCCAAATCCTTGTGCATTCCAAGGGCTTCTGTGATGTCATAGTCCACGATATTCTCGCCCTCCATGGCAACCACACGGCAGGTTTTTCCATCTGCCAGCAGATGAACGGCCTCATACCCCATGTTCGTAGCTACCATACGATCGCGAGCGGTGGGAGAACCTCCCCGCTGAACGTGGCCCAAAACTGTAACACGAGTATCCAAAGCGGTATACTCTTTGATCTGCTGCGCAACCCCATAACCGCCCCCGGGAACACCTTCGGCCACGATAACCATGAAGTGCGTACGACCACCCAGGCGCGCTTGACGAATGGGCATGATAACATCTCTCTGGAAGTCCACCGGCTGTTCTGGAACCAAAACCACGGTAGCACCACAGGAAATGCCGACGGCAACAGCCAAATGTCCGGCATGGTGTCCCATCACCTCCACCACAGAGCAACGCTCATGGGACTTCATCGTGTCGCGCAGACGGTCAATACTTTCCAGAGCTGTGTTGCAGGCGGTATCGTAGCCAATGGTATAGTCAGAGCAGGCAATGTCGTTGTCGATGGTACCGGGGATACCAATCACAGAGATACCACTTTCGGCCAAAGTCAAAAGGCCGCGGAAGGTACCATCACCTCCAATGCCAACCAGGGCATCCAACCCCAACAGTTTGCAGGTAGCGAGAGCTTTGTTTCGGCCAGTCTCCTCTTTGAACTCCAAGCTGCGGGCGGAATACAAAATTGTACCACCGCGACGGGATATATCACTGACGCTTTCAAAGTCCAGACGGGTAAAGTCTCCGTTGATGAGTCCGTGATACCCTCGACGAATGCCGATGCACTCGATACCCATGTGCAGAGAAGTTCTGACAACAGCCCGAATGGCGGCGTTCATGCCGGGGGCATCCCCGCCGCTGGTAAATACGCCAATGCGATGCACTGCAGTATCCATGTTGATTCCTCCCAAGATATGAAAAATATAAAGATAAAAATAGTGGTATTTTAAACCTTGAGTTCTGTATGAACCCCAGTGATGGCCTGAGCATGAGAGGTAAGCACGGGGGTTACAAATTCTGCAATGAAATCGTCTACCTGCTGAGGGCAACGACCAATATAGCGAGAAGGCTCCATATGAGCTATGAGCTCTTCTCTGCTCATGCCAAAGAGAGGGTCTTCCGCAATCAAGTCGATGAGATTGTTGTTCAGACCCAAATCCTTCACATTGTGGCCAGCTGCCAAGGCGTGAACCCGAATGCGCTCATGGAGTTCCTGACGGTCTCCTCCCTTTTTCACCGCATCCATCATAATATTTTCACTGGCCATGAAGGGCAGCTCCTCCAAAATATGCTTCTCGATGACCTTTTCATGAACCACAAGACCAGCGGAGACATTCTCATAGATATTGAGAATGGCATCCACGGCCAGAAAAGCTTCCGGAACGGAAATGCGCTTATTAGCGGAGTCGTCTAAAGTACGTTCAAACCACTGAGAAGCGGCAGTGACAATCGGATTCATGACATCGGCCATTGCATAGCGAGCCAAGGCACAGATGCGCTCACATCGCATAGGATTGCGCTTATAGGGCATGGCAGAAGAACCGATCTGCTTGCTCTCGAAGGGCTCTTCCACCTCTTTGAGGTGGCACAAAAGGCGTATATCGGTGGCGAACTTGCTGGCAGACTGGGCAATTCCAGCCAGAGTGGATAGAATTGCAGCATCCACCTTACGAGAGTACGTCTGGCCAGACACAGGGACAGAGGCCTCAAACCCCATTTCCTTGGCAATCCGACGATCCAATTCCTTACACTTCTCATGGTCCCCCTCAAACAGCTCCAGGAAGGAGGCCTGGGTGCCAGTGGTACCCTTGCAGCCCAGCAACTTCAGAGTAGAAATCCGGTACTCAATTTCATCCAAATCCATGAGCAGCTCATTCATCCACAGCGTAGCTCGCTTACCTACGGTGACCAACTGGGCGGCCTGGAAATGGGTAAAGCCCAAGGTTGGGAGTGCTTTGTATTTGGTAGCAAATTCAGCCAAATTGGACAGCACGCGTACAAGCTTGTCACGAACCAACATCAATCCTTCTCGCATGATGATGACATCGGTGTTGTCACCTACATAGCAACTGGTGGCGCCCAAGTGGATGATGGGCATAGCTTTGGGACACAGTGTGCCAAAGGTGTGGATGTGTGCCATGACATCGTGACGCAATTCCTTCTCCTTTTGAGCGGCCATGTCATAATCGATGTCTGTCAGGTGCGCCTCCATCTCTTGGATTTGATCCTGTGTGATGGGAAGCCCCAACTCCATTTCCGCGCGCGCCAAAGCAACCCACAGCCTACGCCAAGTGGAGAATTTTTTGTCTGGGGAGAAGATGAACTGCATCTCATCACTGGCATAGCGGGATGAGAGAGGACTTTCGTAGTTTGATTTGTTCACAGTGAAAAGAACCCCCTTGTTGGATTTGGGTCAGTGAAACCCACCTGCTCTAGGGACCAAATATATAAGAATCCATGTCCCAAAGATACTTGCATTATAGCACAGTTCGACAGTAGGAACAAGAGATGAAAGAAAAAACATTGGATTGAATTGGATAAAGAAAACCGGAGTTGCCATTCTGGCAACTCCGGTTGATGCATCAAAGATGGAGTGGATTAGCCCTCTTCACGCATCTTGGCGAAGCATTCGCTGCAATAAACAGGGCGATCGGACTTGGGCTCAAAAGGAACCTTTGCCTCACGGCCACAAGCGGCGCAAGTAGCAGTGAAGTACTCACGGGGGCCACGAGCGGCAGCCTTGCGGGCGTCACGGCAGGCCTTGCAACGCTGAGGCTCATTCTGGAAGCCACGCTCTGCATAGAACTCCTGCTCACCGGCGGTGAACACGAACTCCTGACCACACTCTTTGCATACTAAAGTCTTGTCTTCGTACATGGAAATACCCTCTCTTTTGATGCCCAGAACCGGGGGAAAGCCACTGCTGGGACTATAATATTTGCGTCAGCTTTTGCTGATAGCGCCATAATATGGGGCAACCTTTCGCCGAATGCGTTGCACAGCGTTGTCCACAGACTTTACAGAGCGACCAACATGAGCACCAATTTCCTGATAAGAAAGTCCCTGAAGAAACAACGCCAACACCTGCTGTTCCAAGGAAGATAGGCATTGATTGAGCTGTGTCACTCGCTCTTCCCTCTCCTCTTGGGAGATAAAGAGCTCTTCCGGGTCGGAACCACTCTCCCCCATCACGGAGTCAAAGGGAACGCTGTCATTCAAAGGTGTATGCTTGCCACGCAAAGCAGAGGTGATGGCAGACCGAATACGGTTGCGAATACAAATATCAGCAAATGTGCGGAAATGGATGTCACGGCTGGGATCAAATTCCCGGATCGCCTTAATCAGTCCAAACATAGCCTCTTGAATCAAATCTTCACTGTCACCGCCAGCCAAGAAAAACGGACGTGCACAGATGCGGACTTGTCGCTGATAGCGAAGCACCAACGCCTCTTCCGCTACCATATCTCCATCCTGCGCTTTGGCACAAAGGACCTCATCGGAATATTCGGTTGTCAAGTCATGGAAGTCTTTCATACTGTAACCTTGTTTATTTTTATCACAAACTGACGCAAATGTCAATGATTTTTATGCAAAATCTAAAAACGGTTTAAGCGGATGAAAAGATGGGGAAAAATTAGAAGGAAAGTTGTTCCATTCCTATGCTGTCTGGAACAGACAATCCCAGGTGTCGATAGGCCTTATCGGTCACACAGCGACCTCTTGGGGTTCTGGTCAAAAACCCAAGCTGCATCAGGTATGGCTCGTAAACATCTTCCAATGTTATCGATTCTTCGTTAATGGTGGCGGCCAATGTATCCAGCCCCACAGGCCCACCCCGGTAATTTTCAATGATGCTCATAAGCATACGGCGATCAATCTGATCCAGGCCCAGAGCGTCAATTTCCAGAGCTTGAAGAGCACGATCCGCTACGGCCTGGGTAATAACCCCGCCCGCTGTCACTTGGGCAAAATCTCGCACGCGACGCAGCATACGGTTGGCGATTCTTGGGGTGCCACGGCTGCGCCGTGCGATTTCCATGGCACCATCCGGCTCAATGGGAACGTTGAGAATCCCTGCAGAGCGAGTGACAATTTCACACAGCTCTTCTGGGGTATAGAGTTCCAGGCGAAGGGTAACACCAAAGCGATCACGCAAAGGGGCAGACAGTTGTCCCGCGCGAGTGGTAGCTCCAATGAGGGTAAACTTGGGTAAATCTAAACGAATAGAGTTAGCAGACGGCCCCTTACCGATAATAATGTCAATGGCATAATCTTCCATAGCTGGATAGAGAATTTCCTCTACAGAACGGTTGAGCCGATGGATTTCGTCCACAAAAAGAATATCATTTTCCTGCAGATTGGTGAGAAGTGCAGCCAAATCCCCCGGCTTTTCGATGGCAGGGCCAGAGGTAACGCGAATCTGTACCCCCATCTCATTGGCGATGATGCCACTAAGCGTGGTTTTTCCCAGGCCGGGCGGTCCGTGAAGCAGGACATGGTCCAGGGGCTCGCCACGCATCTTGGCAGCTTGAATAAATACCTCCAAGTTGCCTTTTGCCTTGGATTGTCCAATGTATTGATCCAATGTTTGAGGACGAAGCGTGGATTCCCCGTCGTCGGCAGCAGTCAAGGATGTGCTGACCAACGGCTGGTAGGAATCTGATTCAAATTCATGGTTGGAAAAGTCTATGCTCATGTTCTGTCACCTCGTGGTAGGGCTTTACCGCACCATGCGCTTGAGGGCCTGCTTGATGATCTGTTCCAGTGTAAGCTGTTCCACATCCAAACCGTTCAGCGCTGCCGTGATCTCAGGCTGGCTATATCCAAGAACCGCCAGTGCCGCCGACGCTTCGCTGGTCTTATTCTCGGGGATGATTGTGACTCCACCGGCAAAAGACTCGGCGTTGCTGGTGGTGAGCTGACCTTTCGCCAGCTTGTCCTTTAGTTCCAAAATAATGCGCTGGGCAATCTTCTTGCCAATCCCTGGGGCGCAGGTCAGAGCCTTTTCGTTTTCAGATACAATGGCCAGAGCCAGACCCTCTGGGGTATTGGAAGAGAGAATGGCCAGAGCGGCCTTTGGCCCTACACCAGAGACCCCCAACAACATCTGAAAGCTGGACAGTTCTCCCTCGCTGGAAAAACCATACAGCTCAAAAATATCCTCGCGCACATGCAGATAGGTATATAGTTTTGCCTGGGCTCCCTTGGTGAGGTTTGAAATGGTATAGTTGGTGGTGCGGCAGGCATATCCGACTCCGCCGCAGTCGACGACTGCCAGGTAAGGTCCGATATGGGCTACAGTTCCATTGAGATAATAAAACATATTCTAGCTCCTTAGGTCAGGTTAGTTGAACGCCCGGAGAGCAGTGAGGTGCAGCTTCTGGCGTGACACAGGGCAATGGCTACGGCATCGGCGGCATCATCGGGCTTGGGCACGCAGGCCAACCGGAGCAGCTTGCGGGTCATTTCCATAACTTGACGTTTTTCTGCCTTGCCATACCCCACAACGGCTTGCTTGACCTGGGATGGATTATACTCCACCACAGGAAGTCCACATTTTTCGGCTGTCATGAGAATAACTCCACGGGCCTGGGCCACTCCGATACCCGTGGTTACATTCTGATTAAAAAATAGCTCCTCGATGGCCAAAACATCCGGATGGAATTGACCGATCAATTCTTCCAGATCTGTGGCAATCTGCCAAAGTCTAGCTGGAAGACGCACGCCCGCCGGAGTATTGATGGCACCGCAGGCTACAAGTTGCTGTTTGCCTGCCTGGGTGTCGATCAAACCAAAACCAACAATTGCATAACCGGGATCAATTCCTAAGATGCGCAATCCATTCCAGCCTCCTAGCCTCTTCTACTCGAACTATTGTATCATAATTTACCCATGGTAGCAAGGATGCATTGCTTATTCCGTGAGCAATAGGAGTTGCTTGCATAGGTTCGGCAGCCAAGCTGGAAGAAAATAGCCTTGTAGTGCGAAGCATGTGACCAACAGGACTCCACAACATACCAGCATGGACCACGAAGGGAGAACGACGGACGTGGACTCATGAGAAGCCAATTTTCTACAGGCATTGAAGAACGCCCAATGTCCCATGCAGACGATAATCGGCAAAAGGACCAGAGCTGGAACACCAAAAAACACGGCGTTCCATCCAATGCCTGCCAATCCATACATAGCCACAAAGCTGGTACAAGCATAGCTGAGTAAAAAGCCGCGAACAAGAAAAATACACGGGACTCCAATAACACCCAATGGTCCAAAACTGAACAGGACCAGCAGCAAAGGCCAGCATACTGCTTCCCATACTAAAGTCCAGAGCGGTGTCAAGGGGACATCCCCTTGAGAACTTGCTTGGAAATAGACTTTGAATTCGCTTGCCAGTTGTGGGTGACTCCCTCCCAGTCTCGAAAACACACTTCCAAGTAAGGCTCCTACCAAGAAAAAGACGCAGAGAAAAAAGAGGGGGCCTCTCCCCTTCTTCTGGGCTTGCCCCCGAACAGAGCGTATCATATGCAAACGCTTGGGTTGTGTCATGGATTCATCACCTCTTGCAATTCTATGACACAGCCTGTGTACATTATGCAAAAAAGGTAGCCGTCCCCGATAAGAGGACGGCTACAATAGGTGTAAAGGGTTATACCATGCCAGCGCGATGTGCCTTCATAGCTATGGCACACTCCAGGCGCTTCCGCTGCATGTCGCATCCGAAGCGATTTGGAATCATCATGTCCCCATTGGTCTCCAGATTGGAGGCGGAGCAACCGCCGCTGCAGTAGAAGCGGGCCCAGCAGTCCTTGCAATCTGGGCGGGTATAGATGTTGAGCCCTGCAAACTTACGAGAAATATTCATGTCAAAAGTATTTTCATAGATATTTCCCAGCTTATACTCTTCCTTGCCCACAAACTGGTGGCAGGGATAGATGTCTCCGTCTGGAGTGATGGCTACATACTCACAACCGGCACCACAGCCACGCATCCGCTTAATGACACAGGGGCCCTGAGTCAAATCCACGTTAAAGTGGAAGAAGTTAATGTCATCTCGGTTCAACAGTTCTCGGGCCAAATTCTCATATTCCTCCAGGATTCCGGGAAGATCTTCTTCCTGGAAGGTGTAGTCATACTTGGTGTCTCCTACCACAGGCTCCACAGACACGTGGCGGAACCCCTGGTCGGCAATGTGAATCACATCCCTGGCGAAATCCCGGTTGTGACGGGTGAAAGTTCCACGCAAGTAATAATCCTTGTCACCCCTTCCTGCCACAAGCTTTTGGAACTTAGGAAGGATGACATCGTAGCTGCCCTTGCCGTTGGCTGTGGGGCGCATGTTGTCATTGACTCCGGGACGGCCATCCAAAGAGAGCACCACGTTGGACATGTTCTCGTTGATGTACGCAATGGTCTCATCATCCAGCAAAATGCCGTTGGTGGTGATTGTAAAGCGGAAGTTCTTGTCATACTCTTTTTCCAAAGATCGGGCATATTCCACAGTGGCTTTCACCGTGTCCATGGCCATGAGTGGCTCCCCGCCGAAGAAGTCCACCTCAATATTATGCCGCTTACCAGAACGGGCAATGACAAAATCAATGGCCTTTTTTGCGGTCTCTACATTCATGGTCATACGATGACCGGTTCCAAAATCGCCAGTCGAGGCAAAGCAGTATTTGCAACGAAGATTGCAGTCATGGGATACGTGGAGGCACAGAGCTTTGACGGGGGCATCCTTTTGCATGAGAACGGCTGCCTCGGGATCGATGTAGCTATCATCGGTAAAGAGCAGTCCCTCCTGCTGCAGCTGGTAAAGATCATCCCATGCGCAATTTAGCGATTCCCGGTCATATTGAGGGAGTTGGGCTGCCACCTCATCCGGGCAGTGCTCGGCCATAGGCCCATCTAGGAGCGAGAGCAAATCATAAGCAGTTTGATCCAGCACATGCACAGAACCGCTGTTGACATCCACAGCGATGTTGGCATCCAAACAGTGAAAAGTATGTACCATAGTTGTTCTCCTTCAAATACACAGAAAAAGGGTGGGACAAGGCCCACCCTTTCCGGTGTCAAATCAATGATTAGTGATTGTTCTCACACTTCTGGTTAGCCACCGTGCAGGAAGTCTTGCAAGCGGACTGGCAAGAAGTCTGGCACTCGCCGCAACCGCCGTGGGCAGCGCTCTGCTTCAAGGTAGCACCGTTGAGAGTCTTGACGTGAGTCATGAATATCCCTCCATTCAGCTTAGTTACCTGCATTGTACCACAATATTTTTCATATTTCAATATCCAGTTTTCGCACATGGGCAACCGTGGATCCTAGTGCATAGTATGGGGTGGCATGTGATGCTAGGCTTTTCAAGGAGGAATCCCTTTTGAATATGAGCGAAACAACCAGACGGCCCTGTGAAGACGGGCATGGCACCCTACCCCCTTGTGCTCCACTGGCGGTACCCTATGTACCTTTTCAGCAGACCGGGAGCCAGACCTATTCTCAGCAGGATGCCTTAGCCAATGGAACCTTGTTCCCTGGCCTGAATCTTCCCTTTCAAATCAATACGGCAGCAGCCACTCCGGCTCAAACGGGAGCCTTAGAGTTGCAGGCGTTGAGTTTTGTACTCACAGAACTTGGCCTTTACCTGGACACCCATCCAGATGATAAAGAGGCCTTCGACCTTTTCCGCGAGTACACGAAACTGGCCCGTGAAGGGCGTCGGCGCTATGAGGCTGTGTATGGTCCCCTCACGCTGATGGGCACCGCAGACCAGGACCGGTACACCTGGATCAATGATCCCTGGCCTTGGGAGTATCGACAGGAAGGAGGAAACCGCTGATGTTTGTCTATGAAAAAAAGCTACAGTATCCAGTTCGGATTAAAAACACAAACCCCAAGCTGGCTGCTCTGATTGTGAGCCAATACGGTGGTCCTTATCTCAATAAGCTATAATTTACAGCTGTACAGCTGTTTCGTGTGCACACAAATCTCCCTCTGCCGTTTATCTTGGCAGAGGGAGATTTGTGTTACATGGATCAGGCCGAGGGCTCACGCCCCCGGCCTTTCTCTTTATCCTTGTATCATGGCTAAAATCCTTTTACCTGCGGGCACAGAGAACGGGTTTTTCTCTGCGGACCACTGTTTGTTTTGAAGCTGCCACAGTTCCGCCCGCTCCTCGTTGGTCAATCCGCTAATTCTGCGTAGCCCTTCCTCAGCTTCCGCTTGGCTGATTGTCCCATTATCGTCCACGGCTTCAATGGCCTTTACCGCCCGCAGAAATGTGCCGGCATCGATGTTCACCCCAGCATTGACCTGAGCCAGGAATGTATCTACCTCTCCTGCCTCTCGGAGTTCAAGGTATTCATCCAAGGTCGCCCCTTCGTCCAGTGCGTCCATCATCTTGGCGTACTGGCTCGGGTTTCCGCTGGCTGTTTTCATCTCAGTTCCCATCTCAGCCCCAATGGCGGCAATTTTTGCATCCTCGCTCATGTCCGATTCTGCAATGGCCCGGTACTTATCTCCAGAGTTCAGACCCTTTGTTCCAGCCTTCAGCGTTGCCCATTCTCCAATGGTTCCACCTTCCTTCAGGAAGACGTCGATGGTTGCCTCCGGCTTCTCCACCTCATGCTCTGGGTTGACAGCGGCATCAGCCTTCGCCTTTGCGTAATCATACAGGGTCTTCAGGGCCGATTCCTTCCCATCCTGGTCAAGACTCTGGAACTCCCCGGACTGTACCAGCTTCTCTAGGCTCTTCCCTACCTCGCCCCAGGCCGCATCATACAGCTGCCTTTCTGCCGCCGTCATCTCTCGTTCACCGTCAGAGGTCTTTAGCTTATATGTCGGCTCTGCTGGAATGGCATCGGTCATGCCAGCTTCATATAGTTCTGCCAGCTGTTCCACGGTTTCCATGCTCACCTCACCGGCACGTCGCTCCAGGATGTACTGGGTTCTCGCCTCCAGTGCCTCACCGCTCAGTCCCTTCAAATTGTCCTTGCTCCCGCTCCCCAGCATATCTTCATATGTCGTGGCCAACTCAGGGCTAATCCACTTCATAGCTCCCACAAAGTAAGTCTCGAAGTTGGACACCGGGATTCCAAAGACTTGCCCCGCCATTTTTGCGGCGTCTTTGATCCAGCTCAGGATTTTCTCGCTGCTGTCCAAGAAGTACTCAGGCAAATCTCCCCCCTTGGACAAAACATCTATCGCACCCTCCACAGTGTTGGCGATTCCTCCTGCGGCTCCCGTAATATATTCTGCCAGCTCGTTGAGTTGTTCCACGCCCATGACTTCCATGCTGTACCACTTGTCTCCCGTCAGTTGAGAGGCGATCAGTTCAGCGGCCTCACCTGCACCTGGAACCAAGCCAAACATGCTGGTTACCACACCCATCACAAGGTCTTGTGCCATGCTTTCCGCTTGTAGTTCTCCCTCCTCGTCCTTGTATTTATCGCCCTGGCGTTTCCACAACTCCATGAGTAGGTTAATTCCTTCCGTCCACATGTATCCCGCCACAAGGCCCAACACAGCCTGTCCCAGCCGAAGCTTTTGACGGTTGGCCATTCGCTTGTCTCCCTTCCGGGCATAATACCGTGCCTCACCCACCATCTGGCGGAGTGCGTTGTACCCCTGCGCCGCATCCGTCTTGAAAAGGGTCAACGTTCTTGCCAAGACATTTCGGCTCTTTCTCAACCTGGAGGTAAACATAGTTGCCGTGGTACTCTGAGACCGGCTCACCGCCCGCTCAAACTCTTGGGCTACCGCCTGGTAGAACGGACTTTGTCCGCTGTCGATCATCTCCTGGGATCCCACCAGCAGGTCAGGCTGTTCTTTGCGCACCTTGTTTTCCGCCCAGGGCCACAGAACGCTGGCGGCCCATCCGTCCGTGGCAGTGATAGCCCCTCCTCCAATGGTGAAGTTTAACACTTTGTTGGTTTGCAGCTTTCCCGGGTTATCTTTCAGAATCTTGGTCTCCGGCATGGAGTATCCCATGAGCCGGTGGTCTAGGTCTTGGGTGTACTTTCCGATGAGCGTGCGGTCAATCCTGGCCACCTGCGCTGGGCTAGGCGTGTTGGACACATCCAGATATGCCGCTGCCACAGGGATGGAGCCCAGCTGTTTGAGTACAATGGATGGATTCACCCCGAAGATAGAGGAGATATACTTACTCACCAATTTGTCTCCCCATTTCCCTACCTCGGAGCTATCCGGCCGTCTGGATGTTTGCATATCTGTCAGCAGTTCATTGATGTAGTCTACCCCCTCCTGGCCCCATTGGTGGGTGATGCTGTCTTTCATGCTCCCGTCTTTTACCTGCCAGTTCATAAGCGTCTGCCAGTTCCGGGCCGGGATGGCCATTCCTACATACCTGCTGATGTCATCCACATGACGCTCAAAGGCCTCAAATGCCGACATATTATACGTTGCATTGGAGGCATATTCCTGTCTGCTCTTGCTTCTGCTGACTGTCTCTGCCTTTGTTTCATAGACGCCGATCTCAGACTTGGAATAGTTCTCATTCGTGTAAATAGGAGCATAATTCTGACTGACCGCCTTATCGTATCCGATCAGGATGTTTGACACTCGGTTCATCTCTCCCTTGGCGAAGTCGTTGTAATACTTCTCCAAGATGTTTGCCAGGGCCATCTCCTGCTCAGTCAGATCCGACACAATCTTTTTGACGCTCTCCGGTGCCAACTTAATTGTTTTTCCGGCCGCAAATGCCTCCTTCCTCTTTCCCTTTGCGTAGATGTCCTTATTGGCGAATGTCCGTCCACCCATCGCAATGTGGCGCAGATTTTCGGTGTTTTTACTCTCCAAGTACAGGTGTACTTTTTGGGCCGGTGTCATGTATACCTTCACCGTCTCACCAAACAGAGGCTTGTCCCCCATGTTCAGTTCCAGCAGTTGTGGCACCTCCAACTCGTACCATACACCATTCTTCCCCTGTCCATCCGCGGTTTTCACCCACGCCTCGTTTTCCTTCAGGAAGTTTTCCAGCATCTTGTTTGCCTTGACATAGTAGCTGCGCACATCCCGCTCGCCGCGTTCCAGCTGCATGGCCATGTCGTGCCACGCACCCTCTGGAGCCCATCCTGCCATCCTATGCAGGACGTTTACGGGTGTCAGCAATTCGGAGTTAAAAACAGTGTCTGCCACTTCGGCAACGGCTCCACGTTCACCTGGCAGCTTCTTCGGGGCACTGGTGATCTCCTCGACTGCATCACGGTATACCTCGCTGAACAATTCCCCTTTCTGGGATCCAAGCACATTGTTCCGGTTATAGAACTCCGTGCGCAGGCCTACGGCCGCTCTGTACAGGTCCCCCAAAGCGTCCACATCCATGTCACCTAGTTTCTCCTTGTCCAGCCGGTTGACGATTCTCTCAAGCTCTGGACTTGGCAGGAAGTTCGGATCTTGCTTCTTGGCCGTCAGATACATCTGGCGCAAGTCCTTCCAAGTTGCCTGGTATCTCTTACTCCAGTTCATTTCATTGGCAGCGTTTACAGCCAGAATGTCGATGTCTCCTAGAATCTCGTCAAATTGCTTTTTCAGTTCGTTGGGGGCTTTATGTCGGTTTTTGCTCAACCACTGTAGTTGCTTCAATGTCTTCTGCTGCAGTTCGGACAACTCCCGCCGCTCTCGTTGACGCTCCAGAATTTTTCTTCTCGCTTCCCGCTCCTTGGCCTTGGCCGCTTCATTGCGGATTGCCTGGTCACGCCTTGCTGCTGCGCTGGCCTCCCGCTCCTGCTGCATCTTCTTCCCTGTGCGGTCCCTGAGGTACAGTTCCAGATTAGCCTTTTCGGCAAACGTGCGCAACGCCCAATCCATTTGCCGCTCAATACCTTCCATGGCGTCATCCAGGGACTGGAACTCCTGCCCCACCATGGACGCTGTATACTCGGCCAGGGTCATCTTCTCGGCCTTTCCTTCTTCCGCTACCTCCACGATACGCTCCAAGATGGTTCTTTCGCTCAATTCACCTGGATCAAAAAGCCCAGGGAAGCTCTGCGACAGTTCCACGTTCCAGCTGTCCGGCGTGTAGTCACTGGGATTACTGGTCAGATAAACCCCTGCGGCAAACGCTCGCTTGCGAAAGTTGTTCCAATCGTCCGAAAACTCCCCCTTGACCTTCTCGTTCACATAGACCCGGCCCTTGGCTACTGCTCGGCGGCCTTCTTGGTATAGGTCTTCTGCCTCGACGGTCACCACGCCCTCCTCATACAGCCGATTAAAGAGGGCATTTCGATCCTCATAGGTCAATTCTCCATCGCGGATCATTTTATCCGCATAGCGGTCTATAATTTGGCTCGCCGCCTGCTTCTTCCCGTCCGGAATGGAGAACAGGCTCATCATGGTTCGGTTCAAGTCCTTCTTGGCGATAATAGCCTTGCTCTGCGCCACAACCTTGGTGTCCTTCAAGGGCTTCTTGTTCTTCGCCTTCTTCTTTTTGGGTGATTCCGTCTCGGCGCTCTCTGCTGCTGTGGTGCTCTGTTCCGCGGCACTGGAGCTTTGTCCCGTGGTGTTGTCACCCCGTTCCGCTGCCCGGCGGCGCTTCACTGCCTCCGGCACCGGCCCACCGGGGAGATACACGTTTCCGTCATCTCCCACTTCCGTTTCGGTCAGCATTTCTTCATCCTCCACCGAGAACTTCTCTTGCCGCTTCGTCTCCTGGCCTCTGGCTGCGTCCTTGGCCCGCTGCCGCTTCACCGCCTCCGGCACTGGCCCACCGGGGAGATAGATATTCCCGTCATCCCCCACTTCTGGGCTTTGAAGGATTTCCTTCCCGGAAGAATTCTGTCTACCCTCAGTGCTCATCCGCATTTGTTCCATGATTTCATCCAGCTCACGGATATAAGTATCATAATCCTCAAACACAGCTTCGAATTGGAACCTGGCGTTGTCTGCATCCTCTTTGTAGTACCCCCATACAAGGGCGTTCAATTCATCATATACAGTTTTGCATTGAGCAGCGTTTAGAGCCATAAATTCGCTATCAAACCTACTATCCGCCAGTACATTCAATACAAACTCCGCTCTAGATGATTGCTGTACATATGTAATTGTTCTGTCCCAAAAATCGGTGTACGCTCGAAAATCTTTTTGCCTTGCTGCATGAACAACTTCGTGATAACCAACTGAAATTCCAATATCATCCGGGACTTGGTCAGACAAGAACACGATTCCATTTTCGGTAATGCCCCACACTGCCCTATTGTTTTTTGATTTTGCCGCCTGTAGCGCATCATGCTTTACGAAATAAACCTCTTCAACATACTGGTTCCCCGCAAGTTTTGCCTGCTCACAACCCTTAGTCTTAGGTTCTTTGGTTAGGTTTCCTTTTGCCCACTCTGGGATTTCTCCTTTGTTTTGATTCCTTTGAGTATCTCGGCCTTCATCTCCTCGAAATGCTTCCAAAATGCCGCTCTTTCCTCTTCGGTCATCGATGTTGGTTCCTTGTCTTCCATTCCGTACAGCTTGTAAATCCGCTTCCTCATTGCCGGATCCATTGCGTCCTTGCTCATAATCTATCGCCCCTTTCTGATTACCAACATCATATGCAGTACCACTTCCACTGTCAAGGTTCCTGGCTCGCATTCTCTTTACGGCCTCCGGAACCGGCCCTCCGGGGAGGTAGTAGTTTCCATCGTCTCCCACTTCCGCTTCTTCCAGGATTTCTTCATCATCCTTGGAAAACCGCTCCCGGGCCACCTCATCCTCCGAGGTCGGCCCGGTTGTTCGTTCCGTGGCCCGGGCGTTCTCCCGGCTTGGTGCCGCGCTCTCCCGCTCCTGTACCAACTCCTGGATCGTCTCCTGGTACTGGCTGGCCTTCACGCCAAATGCGTTGATCCCGGCGTAAGCGTCGGCGTAGATTTCCTCCATGATCCGGTAGAAGGCGGCGTTTACCTGCTCCGCCGTCCCGTTGGCCGGAATGTCGATGACGCCTTGCAGCTTCTGGATGTAGGTGGCCACGACCACGTTGAACTCGTCCACATCATACTTTGCTTTGATCCGCTCCTCGGCCACCTGCACCATGTCAGAATCCCGGCTTGCAAGCTCGTGGAAGGTCTCGTGGTTTGCGATCTGCTCCACGGACAACTTGGAGTGATCTGCCTGGACGATGATCTGTCCTGGCATCTGTACCCCTCGCGCCTTGGCCACGCTGCCATCTGATCTGGCCACCTCAAGGCCACCCAGAACATAGGTCACCGTGGCCCCGGTCTTTGCCTGCACCTCCTGGGCCACCTGCACCATTTCGGTGTCCCACATCTCCTGAGGCACCACCAGGACGTTGGCGGTGTCCGTGCCTCTGGAGATTCCAAGCTGCCGGCTGCTTACTTCTTGTCCCCGAAGATTCTTTGCAAGATCATATCTTTCACTTGCTGCTCGGCTTTGTTCAAAGGTCTGTGCGGCTGCTGCTGGGCGGCTTTCCAGGATTCCAGCTTGCTGGCCGGGACTCGCACCATAAACCCGTCCTTGCCCTCCATCCAATACACCTGCTCCTGCTGGGGCTGTTGCTGCTCCCGCTGTTTGGGCTGTACCTTCTGTTCGCTCATGGATTCCCGCTCCTTCACTCATTTTTTGGGTAGTGCTGTCATTATCCGCCCACATAGCCCCCAGTGTCAATCCCTCCGGCTTGGCAGCTTGTGCGGTTCTGTTGGTCTGTTGGTTTTGGCCTTGTTGCTCCTCGGCCCGTAGTACCCCAAGTTTCAGTCCCTCCACATTTGTCTGTGGCTGATCCTGGGTAGTGCCCTCCTGCATATCCCCAGGTTTTAGGTCTTCCATTCGTTTCTGTGTCTGTGGCTCTTGGACGGCTTCCTGCTGGCTTTGTGTGCTCATTTGTTGACCACGAGTGTCCTGGGTCATCTCCACCTGATCCTGTATCTCCTGGTTCGCCTGGACCTTTCCCTCTAGCCTTTTCTGCACTTCTTGCCCAGTGCTTGCTTGCGCCTTTTGCCTCCCATCAAACCAAGCCTTCCGCATGTCATGTTGCCTATTAATCTCTGCCATGACCGCAGAGTCTCCTCCCAGATCAGGGTGATTTTCCCTTGCCAGGTCTCTGTACCTGCTCTCCAGGTTTTCCACCGTGTTGCATCCTCTAAAGTAGTCCACCCCGTCCTCTCCCAGATAACCGTCAATACTGGTATCAAAGTGAGTGGCAGTGTAGGCAGACCGCACGGCCCCCGGTCCTTCCAGAATTCCGGCGGTCAGTGCGCCCATGATAAAGGATGTCACCACCTCTTGTGGGCTGACTTGATATTTCTCATCCAGAATCAGCGTGGCAAAGGCCGGCTCCAAGACAGATTGCAGGGCCTCCTCTGTTCCTTCAGATAGCATGTTGGAGCCCACTCTGAGGGCAGCTTGTCCAAAGGCGTTGTCAATCTTGAACACTTGGCTGGCCACCTTAGATGCCGGTGTGATGCCCAGATTGTCAATACCGCCCAGGATATACTGCAAGCCCGCTTCAGATGCGCCCACCAACGTAGCGTAAGCGGCGGCCTCTGCGTCTCCATAGCCCTGTCGCTTCTTTTCAGCATAGGCATTCCCCCCAGCGGACGCACCCAATGTGGCGGCGCCAATTCCACCCGCTACCGCCCCTGCTGTGCCGGCTCCAACACCCGCCGCCGCCAGCGCAGGACCTGCGACATAGGACAACAGGATGGACGGAGCCATGTTAGAAATGCTGGTTCCCATATCATAGGCAAATCCCAGGACCGGACTGATCTCATTTGCATCTTCTCGTACCATCTGGCTCACCCGGCTAGTCACACTAGGATTTCTCGCCTCACTCTGTCCCAGCTGCGCCATTCCGCTGGCAAATTGGTCAATGCCTGCCGGGATCCAGTACAGGGCCTTTTCTGCTCCGCTGGCAGTACTATATTCATTCTTCGCCACTTGCTGGTTCAGATCATCGGAGATACTTTCCAGGTATCGTGTGGCACCGTCCCAATCTTCCCGTCCAGCAAAAGCCATGATGGTGTCCCTCTGATGATCAGTTAGAGCCTTTGCCCACTTCATATTTGCTGATATGTCCGTAGTGTTAAATCCACTCGGCACACTTCCAGCCTCATCCGCTTGGATGGCTCTGGCCAGAGATCGCGCCTTCTCATTCCCTGTTACAACATTTCCAGGCTCGATGTCAGCGTCATATCCAGCCTGCACATCTTTTGGGGAAATGCTGTTTTCGGTAATATCCCGTGTGTTTGCCTCCTCCAGCCATTTGATGTACTGCCCCAGCTGCCGCTCCTGTTCCCTCAGCTCACTGGCCGTCTTGGCCGCTTCCTTCTGGGCTTGGCTTCTGAGGTCGATGAATTCAAAAGTTCCCAAGTTGCTCTTGGTGGTATTCTCCATATCATCCAGAGCATCCAAAAAGGCATCCCGGTCCACCTGATTGGCTTTTGTCTCCTCCTCTTTCCTCCTGACTTCCATCTCGCTTAGTTTTTGGTTGAGAAAGTCCAGCCGGCTATTCCGCTCCGCTGTCACCCCTCTCCAATCCAGCTTGACCGGCCCGGAGGTGTTCCCCTGTGTCTCTTTCTTATAGCTTTGCAGCTTAGTAGCGGCATTTTGTACCGTGCCCGAGGTCAATGCTGCACCGCCCACCTTGGCAAAGTCCATCGGGTCCAGCTGCATGCCAGCCAATCCCCTGGCACTCACTCCAGCACTGGCTGGGGTGGGCACAGATCCTCCAAGGCTTAGTCCAGACGGGAGTGATACCCCCGTCTGGGCTTGTCCACCTTGCTGTGCCATAGCTTGAGCAAAAATCCGGTCTTTTGCAGTTTCTCCAGATGTTGTGCCCGATGTTGACATTCCCATTTCATTAGATTGGTTTTTGTTTGTTGTTCCTTTCCGCACGGCTTTAGCTTGCTCAATCAATCTATCTTTCGCAGTCATCATTGCACCTCTACAGTCTGGCGAATGTTACTTGCCCATTTTTTATTCCTGTAATCTTTAAGATTCCGGCATTTACAAGCTGTTCAGCCTTATCATATGTAATCGCTCCGTATCCAGGGGCATACACGGTGTTTCCCTTTATATTCTCAGCTACGTAGTCATTTACAGTCAAACCACTGGATATTGCCCCCTGCGCCATCTGTGCAAGACCCATTGGAGACAAACCTGTGGATGTTGTGGTTGTTTTCTTATTCGAGGTCGAACTGCTGGAGCTGCTGGAACTCTTGGACCCCGACGATCCCCCAGAGCTATACGAGCGGTACGACGATGCAGCCTTCGCCGCCTGCTGACGGTAGTAGTTGACCATGGAGTTGATGTACTCCTGAGAATATCTAGACTGGGACACAAGGGCCGAGGACGGTGTTCCACCCGCCTGTAGGATTGCATCCACCTGAGCTTGCGCCATCTGTTGGTTCTGCTTCTGCAGAGCCTGCTGCTGCTCCTGCTCATACCGCTGCTGGTCTCGCTCCCATTCCCGCTCATACTGCTCCTGGGCAATCTGATCCAGATACTTTTGGTACTCGTCGGCGTTGACATCCTGGAGGTTGCCCAGATAGCTTTGCAGCTTGTTGTAGTTGTCCAGATACTGCTGATAGGCAAAGTCCTTGTCTCCGTTGTACTGGCCCAGCCTGTCCAGGTACTCCTGATAGTCCATCTGC
>CALXDO010000003.1 GCA_944387075.1 uncultured Oscillospiraceae bacterium
CAGCAGAGAATGAGTACCAGAATGATGATCCACCAGCAGCCGCCACCGAAACCATTGTTACCACAACACATAACAAGTCACCTCACATAAGATTTCCGGTACAGGTACCGGCTCGGACGCCGCAGCCCGTATGTTGCGGCGCCGGAGTTGGCACCCGTCCCCGTTTCTGCGTTATACTATGTAGCCACGGCCGGATTGGTTCCCCCCCTATTTGAAAAAAAACTGAGACAACCTATCCCAACGAGGAGTGAACGAAACATGTCAGAACAACGCCCCAACACCCCCCAGGAGCCTCAGCGGCGGCCTCGGGTCTCCCGCAACCGCCGAAAGACCCACCGCTCCAAAGCCGCGGCAGCTCTGCTGTATGTGCTGTTTATCGTCGGTATGTCCGCAGTGCTGGCCACGGTGGGCTGGATCTGGGCCAACGACCTGCTGGCCCTGAACAAGGAGTACACCTCCGCCATCGTCAAGGTGGACAACGACGAGAGATTCAGCGATGTAGTGGACGACCTGAAGAAAAATGGCCTCATTGAGTACAAATTTCTCTTTCACCTCTACGGCCTGTTCTCCAACGCCGACGATAAGATTACCCCGGGCACCTACGAGCTCAACACCGACATGGACTACCGCGCCCTGGTGACCAATATGAGTTCGTCCTCTTCCACCCGCCAAACCATCGACATCACCATTCCGGAGGGCTACACCATCGACCAGCTGTTCCAGCTGCTGGAAGAGAAAGGGGTCACTACGGCGGAGCAGCTCCAGGACATGTCCGCCAACTGGGACTACAAGTTTACCTGGCTCAAGGGTCTGCCCCTGGGCAACTATCACCGTCTGGAGGGCTATCTCTTCCCCGACACCTACACCTTCTATCTGGGCGAGGACCCCAAGTACGTTTTGAACAAGATGTTGGTGAACTTTGAAACCAAGATGGGGGACAATCTGGATCAGTTCAACGAGGAGAGCAAGTATTCCCTCCACGACATCATCACCATCGCCTCCATGATTGAAAAGGAGACCGACGGCAAAGACTACGGCACCATCGCCTCGGTCATCTACAACCGTCTGGAAAATACCGGTGCGGAGACCCAGGGCTATCTGCAAATTGACGCCACCCTGGTCTATCTCAACGGCGGCAAGGTGCCTACGGAGGCGGACAAGGCCATTGACTCCCCCTACAACACCTATCTCTATAAGGGCCTCCCCGCCGGCCCCATCTCCAATCCCGGTATGAAGGCCATTACCGCCGCCCTCAAGCCGGAGAACACCAGCTACTACTACTATGTGCTCAACCCCGACACCAAGCAGCATGAGTTCACCCGGACCTATGCCCAGCACCAGACCCTCGTGGAGAAGTATGGGGTGACCCAATGAAGCGAGCGGAGTTATTAGCCCCCGCCGGGGATATGGAACGGCTGACCATGTCCCTGGCCTATGGGGCAGATGCGGTATATTTAGCTGGGAACACCTTTGGTATGCGGGCCTTTGCCGGCAACTTTGACCGCTCGGAGATGACCCGGGCGGTGGAGCTGGCTCACGCCAAGGGGGTGCGGGTGCATGTGACCTGCAACACCCTGGCCCGCAACGATGAGATTGCCAAACTGCCGGAGTATCTGGAGTTTCTGGACTCCATCGGCGTGGATGCGGTGATTGGCGCGGGGGTGGATGTCCTCTCCCTGGCCCACCGCTATGCCCCCCATGTGGAGGTGCACATGTCCACCCAAACGGGCATTACCAACTACGAGATGGCCCGGGTGTGGCACGAGTTGGGGGCCAAGCGGGTCATTCTGGCCCGGGAGCTGTCTCTGGACGAGGTCTCCGAGATCTGTGCCAAGGCCCCCCGTGACCTGGAGGTGGAGGCTTTCGTCCACGGAGCCATGTGCGTGAGCTACTCCGGGCGCTGCCTGCTGTCCAACTATATGACCGGGCGGGATGCCGCCCGGGGTGCCTGCGCCCAGCCCTGCCGCTACCAGTACGCCCTGATGGAGGAAAAGCGGCCTGGGGAGTATTTCCCCGTGTTTGAGGAGAACGGGGAGACCTTTATCATGAACAGCCGGGACATGTGTCTCATTGACCATGTGCCGGAACTGCTTCAGGCGGGTCTGGACTCCTTGAAAATCGAGGGCCGTGCCAAAAGCGCCTACTACGCCGCCATGACCACCGCCGCCTACCGCCACGCCATCGATGCGGCGGTGGAGGGCCGTCCCCTGGAGCCCATCTGGCGGGAGGAGGTGGACAAGGTCAGCCACCGCCACTACTCCACCGGCTTCTACTACGGGCAACCGGGGCAGTACACCGACTCCGCCCGGTACATTCGGGATTGGCAGGTGCTGGCCATTGTCACCGCCTGCGATGCCGAGGGCAACGCCACCCTCTCCCTGCGCAACAAGTTCACCGCCGGGGACCACATCGAGGTTGTCGGCCCCGATGTGCCCGCCTTTGGCCTTGTGGCTCCCCTCATGACCGACGAGGAGGGCTTCACCCTGGCCCAGCCCCGGCACCCTCAGATGGTATTCCACATGAAGCTTCCCCGTCCCGTGCCGCCCCTGTCGGTGGTGCGGGCCTGCCGCCCCAACTCTTAACGTTCCAAAACACCGGTCGGATGCAGTGCAAAGACTGCATCCGACCGGTGTTTTTCTCTCCCTTCACCAGCTCCCATACACATAAAGAACCGCCGTGCTGCTTTGTGGCAGCACGGCGGTCTATGATTTGGGATTATTGATCCTTTTTCCCTTTGTCTTTGTCCTTATACTCGGCCAAAATGTTGTCCAGTTTAAGCTCGTCTGCGGCGTTGGGTCCCGTGACAATCCGTCTCTGCCGCTGCTCCTCCTGGTACATCCATTCATCCCGCAAGGCCCGACGGCTGCGCACCAGGAACACCACCAGCACCACCACGGCGGCCAGCAGAATCACACTCAACAGGCCCAGTCCCACCAAAATGTAGGACACCGTCTGGTCGCTCCAGGAGGTCTGTATGCGCCAGCGGAGAATGGAGAACACGAGCCCGGTTTCCACCGGCTCTTCCGTCTCCTCGGTCTCCTCCTTGGGCAGCTGGAGGAACTGATACCGCTGGAAGGTCTTCTGAGCCACATCGTACAGATACAGCCCCAGCTTACCATCCTGATCCAGAGCGCAGACGATGTAGTGGTTGGGCTCCTCCACCCCGTCCGGAACGAGTAGGGTGTGCTGTTGTCCGCCCAGCTCCATCAGGGTGGAGCTGTACCCCTCGGGCAGCTCCATGTCCTGGGGCAGCTCTTGGGGAATATCCACCAGCACCAGCTTGGTGGAGGCCATGGGCACCTGGGCCATTTCCTGGGCCTCCTGGGTCTTGGTGTTGAAGAAGTAGAACCCAGCCGGGTGCTCCTCGTCTCCCTCCAGATACACAGCGGTGAGGTCAGCCTCCTTGTGGTAGATGGCGGGGAGGGTCTGTCCGCCCACCTCCACCTTGGACTCCTCAAAGCCCTTGGGAACGGTCACTTCCTCCGGCAGCTGGGTGGCAATGGGCAGCTGCTTGTCATCGGAAAGCATCGCATAGACGGTGTTGTCCGGGGTGGGTTCCGGCGTCGGCTCCGGGGTCGCAGTGGGCGTCACGGTGCCACCCCCGGTATTTCCACCAGTATTCCCCCCGGTGCTGGCGGCTGCCCGATTGACCGTGATAGTATAGTATTTCTTTGCGCCATTCTCTGCGGTCACCTGGAGGGTAACGGTGTTATCGCCCACCTTGAAGTCACTGTTGCCCCAATAGACCATCTTGGCCTTGGAATCCGCCGTCTGCGCACTTACCGCCACGCTGGTGGTGGAGTTGGACACCCAGGCCTTGTAGCTGGTGGTTCCGGAGGAGAAGCCCGGAGACAGGGTGCCGGGGCTGATGGACAGAGAACTGAGGTTGTTGTTGGAAGATGCGGTGTAAGGGGCATTGATGGTGACGGTGGACCAGCCCGGGGTCACATTCATGATGTCTCCGTTGCTGTCCACAATGGAGTTCTCGTAGTTGTTGATGGTGGTCTTTCCGGTCTTTAAGGCCTTGAAGGTCATGGAGAAGCTCAGGTTGCCGCTGCCCATGTTTTCCTTGTCCATAATGACCGTGCTTCCCTCACAGCGGCCATAGCCCAGGTCACCGGAGACATATTGCAAATAGGTTGGGTCGAAATTCACCTTGACCGTGGCGATGGCCACCTGCCCCGTCACCTTCACGCTGATGGTGACGTTGTCTCCCACAGTAACCGTGGGGTCGGAAAAGGTCACGGTACAGGATTGGGCCGCCCGGCTCCAGGGTGTGGTGAGGCTCAGCACCAACGTCATGGCCATGAGCAGGGCAATACACTTGGTTGTAACGAATTTTCTCATTAGATTTACTCCTATTGATTAATCAGAGTTGTTCCCAAAACATGGTTGCGAACTTTCACGCGATCCGTGTTGTTCACTTGCCCATCCTTGTTCACATCGGCGGCCACAGACAGGGCCCCGGAGAGCTTGCTGGTACCCAGCACATGGTTGCGAATCTTCACACGGTCGGAATTGTCCACCTTTCCGTCTCCGTTGGCGTCTCCGTAGATGACCACCGTCCACTTGGCATATTGGCTGTCGTCATTCCGATAGACGTATACGGTGTCCCCGGTGGCCATCACGGCACTGTCCTGCTTGTTCCCGCCACTGGCGTTTTTCACCTGGGCATAGCCGCCGCTGATGTTCAGGTTCTTCACAAAGTCGGAGACCTTGGTGCCTGGCGTGATGCCGGAGACATAATTGGAGCTATTGACCGTATACTTGGGATTGATGGAGAACTCTCCCGAACCGGCCTGCCGGGCGATGGTCAGGGTGAAGGTGCGTTGGCTGCCGTTCTCCGCAGTGACGGTGATCTTCACTGTGTTGGAGCCCACCTTCAGCGCAACGTTGCCTGCTCCACTGACCTTGGCCTTGTTGTTCTTGGTAGTGGCCGTGATGGTGACAGAGGCGGCGGAGTTAGGCACCACCACGCTGTAATTGGTGGTATCATTGTTGAAGCTGGGGCTCAGGGAATAATTGCCCACCTTTAGCGCACTCAGACGGTTGTCGGGAGACCCGTCTCCGGTGGGTTGGGCACAGGCCTTAGCCGGCATGTTCTCATACACCGGGATGGAGAACACCAGGGGAGCCTGACGCAAATCCTCGCTGTATCCCCCTGCCAAACTCAGGCCCTCGGACGCAGCGCCCCACACACTGGTCATATACCGGTGGGTGAAGGGGTTGTCCCCCTGGGCATTGAATCGCTTTAAGTACATGGTGTCCTGACCGGCGGTGACATAGCCGTTGGCGTAGAACTGGGCCCCGCCGGTGATGGCCTTCACTCGGCTGTTCCAGGGCCGTCCATAGCTGGTGCCGGTGCCGTTGGCGCCGCCCTTGGCGTAGATCAAGCCGTTTTTCACGGCCGTGTTGCCGCCGCCGGCCACCGCGCCGATGTTATAGTAGTTGAAGTAGCCCACAAAGCCTGCCACCGTGCCGGAAATGCTCTCGCTCTGGCCCTTGGTGCCCTGTTCCTGAATGATCATGGCCGCCAGCACATAGGGGTTGACTCCCACCTGCTTACCGGCGTCGTAGATCACCTGGGGATAGTAGATTTTCTTCCCGTCGGTGTCGGTGACACTGGCATCCAGGAAGGTGCCGTTCACCAGCCGCTCCACGCCAGCCACATTCTGCACACTGGCATCATAGCTTTGGAGGAGGAACTGGAAGACGCTGTTCTGGCTCAAAAAGTTTCGGGGGTCCATGTAGTAAGCCACAATTTCCCGAGAGGCCGCCACCCAGCCGCCGGTGTCAAACTCCGTCCATTTCCCCGTGTCCCAGTTGTAGGCTCTGGGGTCGGTGGACTTCCAGCTGGACTTGGAGGTGGACTGCACCAAGCTGTTGCCGATCTTGGACTCCTGATCCACCGCGTAGTTCCAGTCAAAGCCGTTGAGGTCGGCTTTGAACACCCACTCGGGGTACATGGAGTGGAGCAGCTTCAGCCCCTCCCAGTAGGACTCCGGGAAGCCCTGCTGCTTTAAGTACGCCTCGAACTCCTTGTCGTCCTCCACCGGCTCCAGCAGCTTGATGTACTGGCTGCTCGCATATCCGGTTCCTCCATTGTAGTCAATGGCGTACCAGAGCACCCCATCCGAGGCCTTTTTCTCCCCTCGGATGGTCACGGTGGTGCCGTCATAAATGAGGCCCAGCCGTTTGTAGGAGGTGCCCGGTCCTTCTCGGACACTCAGTCCCACCTCTGTACCCGTGACCACGCCGTACCGCACGCTGTCGGCATATCCTGCCACCAGCACCGATACCATCACCATACAGATGGCAAACACCGCAAAAACTCCGGCCAGTGTCCGGGTTCGTTTCTCCATTCTCTTTCCAGAATGCAACATATTCTCTCCTTACTCCTTTGGGAACCCTCTGAAAGACAACCTTTCACAGGTTTTCCACATTCTCCCATCTTCAAGTATATAACATGACTCCATGTCATTGTGTTCGACTACTATTCTATAAGAACAGCCCCCATTTGTCAACCGAAGCAGACCCATGGAGGCTGATGTAGAGGGTGGAAATTTTTACTCCAATTCCGCAGAAATGATGTCCACACAATGATCCAAATAGCGGCGCAGCGACTGCTCCTCTCCCACGGCAACGCGGATGCCGCAGCGGTTGGCGGGAATGAGCACTTTGACGGCGGTGCTTTCCCCCACTGCCTGGGCCATACGGGGAGAGATTTCCCCCATCAGGCCATGGGCCATGAGGATGGCCACAGAGCCCACCACAAAGTCCGCTCGAGCTACATTGAAGATCACTGCGTTCTCCCCGGTCGCGCCGTCCTCTGCCCCTGCTTTGAGCATGGCCTCGGTGGCTGCGGAATTGGTGCCCAATGCCCGCACATGGACCTGAGGCAGCCGCTCTCTGAGCCGGGCCACCAGGGCCTTGCCCATTCCTCCGCCGTGGCCGTCCACCACCACCACCAGGGGTCTTTGATCTCGCATGCTTCTTCCTCCTCGATTCTGTGTTTTCCCCATGATACCATATTTCTCCCACCCTGCCAATCACCCCCGGGTCTAGGATTGATTTTCTGGGTCAAATGGTGTAAACTAGCTTGTAATGCTTTCATATTTCCCAAGATTTTGTCAGGAGGGAAGCCTATGTCTCACCCTTTTTCCCACTATCAGGAAAGTGCCGCCCATCTCCAGGCACAACTGGGGGGATTTGTCCCCAAGGTCGCCCTGATTTTAGGCTCCGGACTGGGAGATCTGGCCCAGGACGTGGAGCAGCCGGTGGCGGTGCCCTATGCCTCCATCCCCCACTTCCCCCGCTCCACCGCGCCCGGACATGTGGGGCAATTGGTGTTCGGTACGCTCTCCGGCAAGCCGGTGGCGGTGATGCAGGGCCGGGTGCACCACTATGAGGGGTACTCCTATGAGGATGTGGCCTACGGGGTGCGGGTGCTGCGGCTGCTGGGGTGCGACACCCTGCTGGTGACCAATGCCGCCGGGTGCGTGCACACGGATTGGAACGCCGGGGACATCATGCTCATCCGTGACCACATCAAACTCTCCGGAGACTCCCCGCTGCGGGGGGAAAATCTGCCCGAATTTGGGGTGCGTTTCCCCGATGCGTCCCACCTATACACCCCCCAGCTGCAAGACCTCGCCCGCACCGTGGCCCGGGAACTGGCTATGCCGCTGCGGGAAGGGGTATACTACTATAGCTTCGGTCCCCAGTATGAGACCCCCGCCGAGGTGCGGGCCATTCGGGTGTTGGGTGGGGATGCCGTGGGCATGTCCACCGCCCCCGAGGTCATCGTGGCCGCCCACTGTGGCATGCAGGTGCTGGGCTTCTCCCTGCTGTCCAACATGGCAGCCGGAATTCTGCCCCACCCCCTCAGCGAAGAAGAAGTGTTGGCCGCCGGCCAGGCCGCCCGTCACCGCTTTGCCCCGCTGGTGCTGGGCTGTCTGGCCCAGATGTAAGGAGGAAACCATGTCCATCTTGTTTACCAACGTCACCGCCGTACTCATGGATGAGGCGGGAACCATTTTGAACAACGGCTACGTCCAGGTGGACGGGGCCACCATCACCTATGTGGGGCCCGACCGTCCCCAGGGCACCTTTGATCGGGTGGTGGATGCCAGCGGCAAGGTGATGATGCCCGGCCTCATCAACGCCCACACCCATCTGCCCATGACCCTCATGCGGGGGTACGGCGGGGGCTGCGATTTGCAGACCTGGCTGAACGACTACATCTTCCCCGCCGAGGGCAAGCTGGATGCCCGGGCGGTATCTGCGGGGACGCGGCTGGGTCTGGCGGAGATGATTGCCTCGGGCGTGACCTGCGTGGCGGACATGTACATGTTCACCGGCACCATCGCCCAGGAGATTTTGAACGCTGGGATCAGTGCCAACCTGTCCTGCGGCGGGGTGTATTTTGGCGATCCCGCCTCCTTTGACCCCCACACCTGTGGGGACTGCATCGCCCAGCAGGAGCTGACCGACCAATGGCACGGGGCCGGAGACGGCCAAATCCTCATTGACGCCTCCATCCACGGAGAGTACACCTCCTCCGCCCCCCTGTGGGCGTGGATGGCCCAGTTTGCCCACGATCATCACCAGCGCATGCACGCCCACGTCTCAGAGACCACCAGCGAGCACCAGGCCTGTCTCCAGCGTCACGGCCTGACTCCCATTCAGGTCCTGGACCGCTATGGGGTGTGGGACAACGGCGGTATTGCCGCCCACTGCGTGTATACCACCCCGGAGGACTGGGCGGTCATGGCGCAAAAGGATGTCACCTGTGTCCACAATCCCTACTCTAACCTGAAGCTGGGTTCCGGCGTGGCCCCGATTCCCGACCTGCTGGCGGCAGGGGTGAACGTGGCCCTGGGCACCGACGGCATGTCCTCGCACAACAGCGCCGATCTGTTTGCCGATTTGAAGCTGGCCGCCCTGCTCCACAGCGGGGTGCGCTGCACCCCCGGCGCAGTGTCTCCCCGGCAGGCGCTGGAAATGGCCACGGTGGCTGGAGCTCGGGCCTTGGGCCGCCCCACCGGACAGATCACAGCGGGCAAGGTGGCCGACCTCATTTTGGTGGATTTCACCGCCCCCAACCTCACCCCCTGCCATGACGTGGTGGAAAACCTGGTCTTTGCCGCCCATGGCTCCAACGTGGTCATGAATATGGCCCGGGGTAACATCATATATGAAAACGGTACCTTCCATACCCTGGATCTGGAACAGGTTCAGGCCGAAGTGAAGGAATACGCCCTTCCTCTCCTCTTTGGTTGACCCAAAATCTTATGGTGAAAGGTTGAGAATATGTCCAATCCCACCTCGAAAAAAAACACCTTCTTTGGCGGAGCCGCGGTTCTGGCCGCCGGTATCGTCATCGTCAAGCTGATTGGGGCACTGTATAAAATCCCCCTGGGCAACATTCTGGGGGAGGCGGGGTTCTCCGACTTCAATACCGCCTACTATATCTATTCCCTGCTCATTACCGTCTCCACCGGCTGTCTGCCGGTGGCCCTGTCCAAGATGATCTCGGAGGCCCACGCTCTGGGTCGGCACAATCAGGTGCAAAAAACCTTCCGGGTGGCATTTACCACCTTTTTGGCCCTGGGTACCATTAGCTTTTGTCTGATGTTCTTCTTCCCCAAACAGCTGGCACAACTGATGAACAACGACCAGAGCTGGTACTCCATCCGGGCCTTGGCCCCCGCTATCTTCTTTCTCTGCCCCCTGTCCGCCATGCGGGGCTACTTTCAGGGCCATTCCATCATGACCCCCACCGCGGTGTCTCAGATCATCGAGGCCCTGTGCAAGCTGATCATCGGACTGTCTCTGGCCTGGGTGCTCCTGCACAACAGCGACAACTCGTCCATGGCCGCCGCTGGTGCCATTTTCGGGGTGTCCGTGGGCTGTGCCCTGGGTATGCTGTACACCGCCCTGTGCTTCCGCTCCCAGCGCCAGCATACGCCGGAGGGCCATGACCGCCCCCAGTCCTCCAAAAAAATCTTCCGCACCCTGCTGCAGTTGGCCATTCCCATCACCCTGGGCTCGTCCGTGATCGGTCTGGTCAACCTCATTGACACCAGCATGATCTATGGGCGGCTCCAGGATGGTGCTGGCTTTACCCTGCTGGAAGCCCGCTCCCTCAAAGGAGTGTTTGACCAGGCGGCTACCCTGTATAATCTGCCCTCTTCCTTCATGGTGCCTTTGACGGCCAGCATCATCCCCGCCGTGTCCGCCGCCCAGGCGGTGAAAAACCGGAAGCTGGGCGCCCAGATCAGCGAGACGGCCCTGCGCACCACCGCGCTGCTGGCCATTCCCGCCGGCGTGGGTCTGTTTGTCTTGAGCCGCCCCATCATGCAGCTGCTCTACCCCTCCACTGAGGTAGAATTAGGCGGCTATATTCTGTCCATCCTGGGCATTGCGGTCATTTTTGTGTGCTTTATGCTGGTGTGCAACGCCATCATGCAGGCCCACCACCTGGTGACCGTCCCCATGATTACCACCATCATCGGGTGTCTGTTCAAGCTGCCCATCAACTACGTTCTGGTGGGCAATCGGGACATCAACATCAAAGGTGCTCCGGTGAGCACCCTGGTGTGCTTCGGCCTCATCGCCCTGATGGATCTGGTCATCATCAAGCGCACCCTGCCCCGCTCTTTGAGCCTGTTCCGGGCCTTTGCCAAGCCCGCCGTCTCCGCCGTCATCATGGGCCTGGCGGTGTGGGCCTGCTATGGCCTGTCCTCCTCCGTCCTGGCCTCTCCCCAGGGGCTGAGCAATTCCGCCAACGCCATAGCCACCCTGTTCTCGGTGGGTGTGGGCGGTGTTGTGTACCTGGTCTTGGTGTTGGTGCTCCGGGCCATCTCCCCCGAGGACTTGAAGTTCATGCCAAAAGGGGATAAAATTGCCAGGCTGCTTCGCATGGGCTAATTGGAAAAAATCCTTGTATTGTAGGTGAAAGTATGGTAGATTTTACGCTTAAGGACCACTATACGGTTCAAGATCTCGTAGACATTGTCCGGGTGCTCCGCGCTCCCGGCGGCTGTCAGTGGGATGCCCAGCAGACCCACCAGTCCATCCGCCGCAACTTCCTGGAGGAGGCCTATGAGGTGGCCGAGGCCATCGACCAAAACTCCACCGAGCACCTCCAGGAGGAGCTGGGGGACGTGCTGCTCCAGGTCATCTTTCACACCTCCATCGAGGAGGACGCCGGCCACTTCCACCTGGACGATGTGGCCGACGGGGTGTGCAAGAAGCTCATCTTCCGCCATCCCCATGTGTTTGGGGATGTGACTGTCTCCTCCACCGGCGAAATTTTGGCCAACTGGGAGGAGCTGAAAAAGAAGGAAAAGGGCCAGGCCACCCAGGCCGATGCCGTGGACGCGGTGGCCCGCTCCCTCCCCGCTCTGTGGCGGGCGGAAAAGGTGCAGAAAAAGGCCGCCAAGTCGGGCTTCGACTGGCCCGGCATACAGGACGCTGTGGACAAGGTGGCTGAGGAGGCGGACGAGCT
>CALXDO010000004.1 GCA_944387075.1 uncultured Oscillospiraceae bacterium
CCCTCCGGCTGGAAGCCCCAGGCGGGCTGGCCCATCATGCCCTTGAAGTAGCTGACCACCGAGTCGGGGAAGGACAGGCTCTTGCCCCGCTCAATGATGTTGTCCGGGGTCAGGTCGTTTTGCACCATGAAGATGGCCAGGTCTCCCACCATCTTGGAGGAGGGGGTCACCTTCACCAGATCGCCCAGCATGTCGTTGACGGTCTTGTACATCTCCTTGACCTCGTCAAACCGGGAGCCTAACCCTAAAGATACCACCTGGGGATACAGGTTGGTGTACTGGCCGCCGGGAATCTCGTAGCGGTAGATGTCGGTGGTGGGGCTCTTCAGGCCCTCGTCAAAGCTGGCATAGCGCAGACGCACGTCCGCCCAGTAGTTATCCAGCCGCTGAATCTCCCGCAGGTCCAGCCCGGTGTCCCGCTCCTGGCCCTCCAGGGCTGCCACCACAGCGGACAGGGAGGGTTGGCTGGTGAGGCTGGACAGGGAGGCGGTGGCGCAGTCCACAATGTCCACCCCGGCCTCGGCAGCCATCAGGTAGGTGGCCACCTGGTTTCCGGTGGTGTCGTGGGTGTGCAGGTGGATGGGCAGGCCCACCTCCTGCTTGAGGGTGGAGATCAGCTTCTTGGCGGCATAGGGCTTGAGCAGACCGGACATGTCCTTAATGCACAGGGTGTGGGCGCCCCGGCGCTCCAGCTCCTTGGCCATATCCACATAGTATTTTAAGGTATACTTGTCCCGCTTGGGGTCCAGAATGTCCCCGGTGTAGCACATGGTGGCCTCCAGCACCTTGTTTTGCTGGAGCACTTCATCCATGGCCACTTCCATGCCGGGAATCCAGTTCAGGGAGTCAAAGACGCGGAAAATGTCAATGCCGGACTGGGCCGCCTCTCGCACAAACGCGCGCACCAGATTGTCGGGGAAGTTGGCGTAGCCCACCATGTTGGAGCCGCGCAGCAGCATTTGGAAGGGAATGTTGGGGATTTTCTCCCGCAATTGTTCCAGCCGGTCCCAGGGAGATTCGTGGAGAAAGCGGTAGGCGGTGTCAAAGGTAGCTCCGCCCCACATTTCCAGAGAGAAACAGTCGCCCAGAATCTCGGCGGTGCCATCTGCTCCGTGGAGCATGTCCCGGGTGCGCATCCGGGTGGAGAGGAGAGACTGGTGGGCGTCCCGCATGGTGGTGTCGGTGATGAGCAGCTTCTTCTGGTTTAGTACCCACTCCTTCACTGCCTCCGGGCCCTTTTCATCCAGCAGCTGTTTGAGGCCGTAGAGGGGCTTGCCGGTGGTCTCCGGGAAGCGGGGCTTGTGGTACTGCTTGCGCTCGGTGTCCGGGTTGTCCACCTGAATTTGGGCGATGTACTTCAAAACCTTGGTGGCCCGGTCCCGGCTGCTCTCAATGTCGAAGAGCTCGGGGGTGTCGTCAATGAACTTGGTGTGGCAGGCACCGGACAGGAAGGCAGGGTGGTTGAGAATGTTGGTGACAAAGGGGATGTTGGTCTTTACTCCTCGCACATGCTCCTCGTTCACCGCCCGGGTGGCCCGGCGGCAGGCCCCTTCAAAGGTGTTGTCCCAAGTGGTGACCTTCACCAGCAGAGAGTCATAGTAGGGAGAGATCACAGCTCCAGCGGACGCGTTGCCGCCGTCCAGACGCACCCCAAAGCCGCCGCTGGAGCGGTAGGCGGAGATTTTGCCGGTATCAGGGGCAAAGTTGTTGGAGGGGTCCTCGGAGGTGACCCGGCACTGAATGGAGTAGCCGTAGATGCGCAAATCCTCCTGACGGGCCAGGCCAATGGCGGGGTGGGAGAGGGGGTGTCCCTCAGCAATGAGAATTTGGGCCCGCACCAGGTCCACTCCGGTGACCATTTCGGTGACGGTGTGCTCCACCTGAATCCGGGGGTTCATCTCGATAAAATAGTGCTGTCCGGTCTTGCCATCCACCAGAAATTCCACGGTACCGGCGTTGACATACCCCACATGCTTGGCGATTTTGACCGCGTCCGCCCGCAGGGCCTCCACGGTCTTTTGAGGCACCGACCAGGCGTGGGCGTACTCCACCACCTTCTGATAGCGGCGCTGGAGGGAGCAGTCCCGCTCTCCCAGATGCACCACATTGCCGTGCTCGTCGGCTAAAATCTGCACCTCGATGTGCTTGGGTTCCACCAGAAACTTTTCGATGAAGATGTCCTCGTTGCCAAAGGCCTTGCGGGCCTCGTTTTTCACCAGCTCAAATTCCCGGCGCACATCCTCCTCGCTGTCGCAGCGGCGCATCCCGCGGCCTCCGCCGCCGGCAGCGGCCTTGAGGATGATGGGAAAGCCGTAGCTCAATGCCTTTTTCACCGCCTCGTCGGCATCCTTCAAGGGCTGGGTGGAGCCGGGGATGATGGGCACGTTGCAGGCAATGGCTGTGGCCTTGGCAGCCAGCTTATCCCCCATCTGGGCCAGCACCTGGGAGGGAGGGCCAATGAACTTGATCCCGTTTGCCTCACAGGCCCGGGCAAAGTCGGCATTTTCGGACAAAAAACCATAGCCGGGGTGGATGGCGGTTACACCCCGGCGTTTGGCCAGGTCTATGATGGCAGGGATGTCCAAGTAAGCACCCAGGGGGGATTGGTTTTCCCCAATCAGGTAGGCCTCGTCCGCCTTGATGCGGAACATGGAGTTGGTGTCCTCGTTGGAGTACATGGCCACCGTATGTAAGCCCAAATCGTGACAGGCACGGAAAATGCGAATGGCAATCTCGCCTCGGTTGGCAGCGAGTACCTTGGAGAATTGCTGTGCCACGTTCATACCTCCTTATCTTTCACTGGTTCTGCGTGATCATGTACATTATAAAGGGTGGTTTTCCCTTTTGCAACGGAGGAAGCCTGTTAAAGAATTAACTTGGCGGATTTGACATGAAACGCTTTATCTCGCCAAAGAAGTTGTGATAAACAGACAAAGGTCCACCATGTAAAGACAGATGTCGGAGAGATAGGGGTGTTCACCAGGAGGGAAGTGTGGTACAATGGATGCCTGTGAACATGGGAAACTCCAAAAAATGGAGGTGAAAAAGGGTGGAACAGGGGAGAAATGTGGCGCTGGCCTCTCTGTCTGGCGTAGGGCCGGTGCGCAGCGGGAAATTGGCCAAGCTGGGCCTGGAGCGGCTGGAAGATGTGCTGTGGCATTTTCCCCAGCGGTATGAGGACCGGCGCAGGATTGTGACGGTGCGGGAGGCGCAGGAAGGGCAGATGTGCTGCGTCAAGGCCATGATTGCCCAGCCGCCCCAGCTCTCCCGGGTGCGCAGCGGGATAGAGTTGGTGAAAGTGAAGTGTGTGGACCAGACCGGGGTGCTCCATCTCACCTTTTTTCATCAGAGCTACCTGCGCCACACCTTTTCGCCGGGAGATACCTACATTTTTTACGGCAAAGTGGAACGACTGGGGCGGGGAATCTCCATGGTCAATCCCCTCTTTGAAAAAGAGGGAGAGGAGCGATACACGGGGCGCATTGTCCCCGTCTATCCCTTGACCGCAGGCATCCACAATGCCTTGATGATGAACCTGGCACGGCTGTCAGTGGATCAGGTGGCGCCCACGGTGGAGGAGGTGCTTCCCCTGTGGGTGCGGGAGAAGTACCACCTTTGCCAGCAGGAGTATGCCCTGCAAAATATCCACTTTCCTCAGGACTTTGAAGGGCTGGAGTGGGCGAGAAAACGGCTGATTTTTGAGGAACTGCTCACCCTCACTTGTGGCCTTGCCATGCTCAAGGGGCGGCGGCAGAGCTTTGACGGAATGGTGTTGGAACGCCGTGCCCCAGAGGAATTTTGCCGGCTGCTCCCGTTCTCACCTACCCAGGCCCAGCGGCGGGCCATGGAGGACATCTTCCGGGACGTCACCTCGGGGCAGAGTATGAACCGCCTGGTACAGGGGGATGTGGGGTCTGGTAAGACGGCGGTGGCGGCCTACGGGGCGTGGGTGGCGGCACTCAGCGGTGCGCAGTGCGCCCTCATGGCTCCCACCGAACTGTTGGCCGAGCAGCACCACCGCACCCTGTCTGGCCTGCTGGGCCCCAGCGGCATCCGGGTGGAACTGCTCACCGGATCGGTGAAGGGGGCAGCGCGGAAAAAGGTGCTCCAGGGGCTGGCCAGTGGAGAGATTCAGGTGCTGGTGGGAACCCACGCCCTCTTTTCCCAGGGGGTGGAGTACCACCGGCTGGGGCTGGTGATTGCCGATGAGCAGCACCGGTTCGGCGTGGCCCAGCGGGGAGCCCTGGCGGCCAAGGGGGGGAATCTTCCGCCCCATGTGCTGGTGATGTCCGCCACCCCCATTCCCCGTACCCTGGCGCTGATGATCTACGGGGACATGGAGGTGTCCATCATCGACGAACTGCCCCCTGGGCGCACTCCGGTGTCCACCTATGTGGTGGGGGAGGACAAGCGGCAGCGGATGTATGGCTTTGTCCGCGCCCAAGTGGGACAGGGCAGACAGGTGTATCTGGTCTGTCCTGCTGTGGAGGAGAACCCGGGGAATGAAGAGGAGGGCCAGACCTCCCTTTTTCCCGCTATGGATTTGAAGGCGGTGACCACCTATGCCAAACAGCTGCAAGAACAGGTGTTTCCCGACCTCTCGGTGGGCTTTGTCCACGGAAAGATGAAGGGGAAGGAGAAGGAGGCGGTGATGACGGCCTTTGCCGCGGGGGAGATTCAAGTGCTGGTGTCCACCACGGTCATTGAGGTGGGGGTGGATGTGCCTAACGCCACCTTGATGATCGTGGAGAACGCAGACCGCTTTGGTCTCTCCCAGCTCCACCAGCTGCGGGGGCGCGTGGGCCGGGGACAGTACGAGAGCTACTGTGTGCTGGTCACTGCCAGCCGCAGTGAGACCGCCCGTCAACGGCTGCGGGTGCTGACCCAGACCACCGATGGCTTCCAGATTGCCCAGGAGGATCTGCGTCTGCGGGGCCCCGGCGACTTTTTCGGCCAGCGGCAGCACGGTCTGCCCCAGTTGAAGGTGGCGGATTTTGCCTCGGATTTGGAACTTTTGAACCAGGCCCGCCAAGCGGCCCAGGAGTTGGTGGAGGGGGACCCGGAATTGACGCGGGCCGAGCACCGCCCTCTGCGTCGCCGGGTGGAGCATATGTTCCGGGACAACCCGGAGATTTTTCATTAACTTAAATTGGAATGGAGCGAAAGATCATGACCAGAAAAGAACACAGCAAGGCCCTGCGGGCAGACCCTCAGATACACTACAACTGCGCCCAGTCGGTGCTCATCCCCTTTGCCCAGGATCTGGGGCTCAGTGAGGAGCAGGCCAATGCCTTGACTCTAAATTTTGGAGGGGGCATGGGCTGTGGCTCGGTGTGCGGAGCCATCACCGGGGCCTTGGTGGCCATGGGTGGACTGAACATGCCCCAGGAGAAGCGGGTGCAGCTGCTGCGGGAGTTCCGACAGGCCAACGGAGATGTCAACTGCGCTCAGCTGCTCAAGGCGGCCACAGAGCGGGGCGAGGAGCGTAAGTGCCACTGTGACCGGATGGTGGAGTTTTGTATGGAGTGGGTCAGCCGAGAAAGCGGCCTGGAGTAAAGGAGAATGCCCATGGAACAACTGATACAACGTCTGGCCCAGGAGCTGTCTGTCCCGGCCAAGCATGTGGAAAATGTGGTCACTTTGTTGGATGAGGGGAACACGGTGCCTTTCATTGCCCGTTACCGCAAGGAGCTCCACGGCGGCATGGATGACCAGCTGATCCGCCAGCTCTCCGACCGTCTGCAATACCTGCGGGGGCTGGACAAACGCCGCCAAGAGGTAAAAACCGCCATTGAAAACCAGGGCAAGCTCACCGAGGAGCTGGCCCTGGCCATTGACGCCGCCGCCACGCTGGCTGAGGTGGAGGACTTGTACCGCCCATATCAGCAAAAGCGGCGCACCCGAGCCACCATGGCCAAGGAGAAGGGCCTGGAGCCGTTGGCCCAGACCCTCTATGAACAGAAGCGGGATTGCCCTCCGCCCGAACAATTGGCCCAGGACTTTGTCAATCCAGACCTGGGGGTGGAGGACGCAGCGGCGGCTTTACAGGGGGCGTCCGACATTGTGGCGGAGTGGATCTCCGACGATGCGGACATCCGCAAAGTGCTCCGCGCCCTCTATGCCAAAAAGGCGATGCTGGTGTCCAAGGCCGCTGCCAAGGAGCCGGAGGACAGCGTTTACCGGCTGTACTATGACTTTTCTTCCCCGGTCAGCAAGGTGATGGGCCATCAGGTGCTGGCCATCAACCGGGGGGAGCGGGAAGAGATTTTGAAGGTGTCCGTGTCCATGGACGAGGAGGAGGCTCTGGTGGCCATTCGCCGCCAGGTGGTGCGTCCGGGCACCCCTGCTATGACCTTTGTGAAAGCCGCCGCCGAGGATGCCTACCGTCGCCTCATTGCCCCATCTCTGGAGCGGGAAGTGCGCAGTGACCTGACGGAAAAGGCCTCGGAAGGGGCCATTGGGCAGTTTGCGCTCAACCTCAAACCGCTGCTGATGCAGCCCCCGGTGAAGGGGCATGTGACCATGGGCTTGGACCCCGGCTATCGCATGGGGTGCAAGGTGGCGGTTATCGACCCCACAGGCAAGGTGTTGGACACCACTGTGGTCTATCCCACCCATGGGGAGCGGGGCAAGCAAGAGGCCATTGCCAAGCTCTCTGCCCTGGTGAAAAAGCACCAGGTCCAGCACATTGCCATTGGCAACGGCACCGCCAGCCGGGAGACCGAGCAGATGGCGGTGGAGATGATCGGAAAGCTGGGCTGTGGGGTGACCTATATGATGGTCAACGAGGCGGGGGCGTCGGTGTACTCTGCCTCCAAGCTGGCTGCTGAGGAATTCCCCGACTACGACGTGAACCTGCGCTCGGCGGTGTCCATCGCCCGTCGGCTCCAGGACCCCCTGGCAGAGCTGGTGAAGATTGACCCCAAGAGCATCGGCGTGGGCCAGTACCAACACGACATGCCCCAGGCCCGTCTGGGGGAGGCCCTGGACGGGGTGGTGGAGGACTGCGTCAACGGGGTCGGTGTGGATGTGAACACCGCTTCGGCGCCCCTTCTGGCCCGAGTGGCGGGACTGACCCAGACCACCGCAAAGAATATTGTAAAGTTCCGGGAGGAGAACGGCCCCTTTACCACCCGCAAGCAGATTTTGAAGGTGCCCAAGCTGGGGCCCAAGGCATTTGAACAGTGCGCCGGATTCTTGCGGGTGCCGGAGAGCAAATCTCCGCTGGACAACACCGCAGTCCACCCGGAGAGTTATGACGCCGCTCAAAAGCTGCTGGACGTGTGCGGCTACACCATGGAGCAGGTGAAAGCGGGGGCGTTGCAGGATTTGATGGACAAGGTGAAGGCCTATGGTGTGGAGCAGGCCGCGCAAGTCTGCGGAGTGGGCGTGCCCACGCTGCTGGATGTGGCTGGGGAGCTGATGAAGCCGGGGCGTGACCCCCGGGACGAGCTGCCGGCTCCGGTGCTGCGTACCGACGTACTGGAGATCAAGGACTTGAAGCCGGGCATGGAGCTCAAACGCACCGTGCGCAACGTCATCGACTTCGGGGCCATTGTGGACATTGGCGTGCACCAGGACGGGCTGGTGCACATCAGCCAGATCTGTGACCGCTTCCTCAAACACCCCTCTCAGGTATTGTCTGTGGGGGATGTGGTGACGGTATGGGTCAAAGAGGTAGACGAGAAGAAAAAAAGGATCTCCCTGACCATGCGGGGAGCAGCGGCGGCGACACCGGGAAAGTGAGGTTGTGTCCATGAGCGGTAAACTATATCTGGTGCCCACCCCCATTGGAAACCTGGGGGACATCTCCCGACGCATGGCAGACACCATGGCCCAGGTGGACTTTTTGGCGGCTGAGGACACCCGGGTGACGGTGAAGCTGCTCAACCACCTGGGGCTGAAAAAGCCCATGGTCAGCTACCATCGCCATAATTTCTCCACAGCCGGCCCCGCCATTGTGGAACGGCTGCTGGCGGGGGAGAGTTGCGCCCTGGTCACTGATGCGGGAACACCCGCCATCTCCGACCCAGGAGAGGACCTGGTGGCCCTGTGTGCCCAGCAGGAGATTTGCGTGGAGGCCATCCCCGGCCCCTGCGCCCTCATCTGCGCCTTGTCGGCCTCAGGATTGCCCACCGCCCGGTTCACCTTCGAGGGATTTCTTCCTCAAAACAAGAAAAACCGCCGTGCTCATCTGGATAGCCTGAGGAGCGAGCAACGGACCATGGTCTTTTACGAGGCCCCCCACAAGCTGGAGGACACCTTGGAGGATTTTGTGCAAGTCTTTGGGCCTCAGCGTCGCATCGCCCTGTGCCGGGAGTTGACGAAACTGCACGAGGAGGTGGTACGGACAACTTTGGCTCAGGCGGTGGAGGACTGTACAAATCGCCCGCCTCGAGGGGAATATGTACTGGTGGTAGAGGGAGCGGAAGAAGCCCCCGTTCAGCAGGCAGACCCTCAGTTGGCGTTGCAGCGGGTGGAACAGCTGCGGGGTGAGGGCCTCTCCCTCAAGGAGGCCTGTGCCAAGGCGGGGGAAGAATTTGGAATCAAGAAGCGGCAGCTGTATGATTTGAGCCTTGGAAAGTGATTACAAATGGTATAAAAATAAGCCTTTATTTTCTGGCGAATTTAGGCATAAAATGACAAAAAACACTGGTGGAAACAATTTCCACCGGTGTTTTTTTAAAAAAAGTCTTTACTTTCCCTCTAACTCCCGCAGGCAGGATGCACAGATGTTCTTTCCCTTGAAAGTGGTGACATCGGAAGATTCCCCGCAGAAAATACAGGCGGGCTCGTACTTCTTTAGTACGATAGAGCCTCCATCTACGTAGATTTCCAGGGCATCCCGCTCTGCAATGTCCAAGGTGCGGCGCAATTCAATGGGCAGAACGATGCGGCCCAATTCGTCGACTTTGCGGACAATTCCAGTAGATTTCATATGTAAAGTCCTCCTTAAAAAATGTGCACTTTTACGAACCTACCCCATTATAACACGGTGTATAATCTTGTCAATCACAAAAGTATAAAATTAATAGAACTATAATAAATTTCCAAGGAATTTGTCGAAGATGTCATGGGGGCAAACTAGGGGACATAGGGTGGAGTAGGAAGGGGTGGAAGTATGGCGATGTCGTGGATTTGGGTGTTGATGGTGGGGGCCTCCATCTTGTGCGGGGCCGCCACCGGACGCATGGAGGACGTGGCCGGGGCGGCCCTGGAGGGAGCCAACGCCGGTGTGGAGCTGTGCCTTGCCATGGTGGGGGTGATGTGCCTCTGGATGGGGGTGATGAAGGTGATGGAGAAAAGCGGGATGGTGCAGGGGCTGTCCCGGTGTCTGCATCCCATTCTCTCACGGCTCTATCCCCAACACGCCCGAGACCGGGAGGTGATGGGAGCGGTGAGCGCCAATGTGGCGGCCAATCTCCTGGGGCTGGGCAACGCTGCCACTCCCTTGGGCATCCAGGCAGCCCAACGCATGGCCAAAGGGGATGGGGTGGCCACGGACAGTCTGTGCATGCTGGTAGTGTGCAACACCGCCTCCATTCAACTCATTCCCGCCACGGTGGCCAGTCTGCGCCAGGCAGCGGGAAGTGCCTCGGCCTTTGATATTCTCCCAGCGGTGTGGATCGCCTCAGCTGTGTCCGTGACGGTGGGGATTGCAACGGCTAAGGTGATGGCAAAGGTGTGGAGGTGATGGCCCTGTGATGTCCATGGTGGTGCCCTGTATCTTGCTGGTGGTGACGGCTTGGGGTTTGAGCCGCGGCGTTGACATATGGGCGGCGTTGGTGGAAGGAGGCAGCCAGGGGTTACAGACGGCGGTGCGGATGGTGCCCACGCTGGTGGGGTTGCTGTGCGGGGTGTACATGCTGCGTGCGTCCGGGGCTTTGGAGCTGCTGGAGGGGGCTGTGGCTCCGGTGTTGACCTGGGTGGGAATTCCCCCGGAGACGGTGGGGCTGTTGGTGGTGCGGCCCATCAGCGGCTCGGCAGCCCTGGGACTGGGGGCGGAGCTGATGAACACCTATGGCCCGGACTCCCTGGTGGGGCGCACGGCGGCGGTGATGCTGGGCTCCACCGAGACCACATTCTATACCGTGGCGGTGTACTTTGGAGCGGCAAACATTCACCACACCCGCTACGCCATTCCCGCCGCTCTGTGCGCGGATGCCGCGGGATTTCTCGCCGCCAGCTGGGCGGTACGGTGGCTGTTTCCATAATTAGCCGATGAGGGTCTGATTTCTTGGACGAAGGCTTGAGCAGAACATGAAAAAGAGGAGGCCGTGGCCTCCTCTTTTTGCGTGTTTATTCTTCGGTTTCTTTGGGAATCTTGCGCACGGAAATTTCCAGCACCCGGTGGTGCTCCACATTGGTGACTGTAACATCCAGGTCCTGCCAGGTGAAGTGATCTCCCACATCAGGGATGCGGCCCATCTGCTCCAGCACCCAGCCGGAGACGGTGGCGGCATCATGGGAGCCGGTAACAGAGAACAGGTCATACATATCATCCAGGTTGGCGGAGCAGGCGATGAGATAGCTGCCATCGGGTTGGGGGCGGAATTGCTCCACTACCTCGTCGTGCTCATCCCAAATATCACCCACCAGTTCTTCCACCACGTCCTCCATGGTGAGCAGGCCCTCGGTGCCGCCGTACTCATCCACCACAATGGCCATGTGGGTTTTGGTCCGCTGGAACTGGCGCATCAAATCATCAATTTTGGTGCTGGTGGTCACATGGAGCACGGGGTGAATGAGGGGGGCCAGCTGGGTGCGCCCGTGATAGCGGGCGGCAAACAAATCCTTCTGATGGATGACGCCCACCACATTGTCCAGCGTTTCATGGTACACCGGCATACGGGAATACCCCTCCTGGGCAAATAGGGCGGTGGCCTCCTCCATGGTGGCGGTATCCTCCAGAGCCACAATATCCACTCGAGGGGTGAGAATGTTAGAGGCCTCCAAGTCGTCAAAGCGGATGGCGGAACAAATGAGTTGGCTTTCCTCGGCGTCCAGACCGCCCTGATCCTCGGCCTCGGTGACCATGGTCACCAGTTCCTCGTTGGTAATACCTACGTCTCCCTTAGTACGGAAGATTTTCGACAAAAGTTTCTTCCACAGAGTGAAGAAGAAGGTGGCGGGGGTGAGAATCACCATAAAGACCCGCAGAATGGGGGCGGAGAACAGAGCAAAGCTCTCCGGGGATTCTTTGGCCAGGCTCTTGGGGGAGACCTCACCAAAAATCAAAATTACGATGGTGAGTACCACCGTGGACACGGCAGGACCGGTGGTTTGGCCCAACAGGTCAATGAACAGCACCGTGGACAGGGTTGTGGCCACGTTGTTGACAATGTTGTTGCCAATCAGGATGGTGGACAGGAGCAGGTCGTATTTTTCAGCCAAGGCCAGCACACGGGCCGCCCTGGTATCTCCATTGTCCGCCCGACTCTTCAGTCGAATGCGGTTGAGGGAGGTAAACGCTGTCTCGGTGGCGGAGAAATAGGCACTCATCACCACCATACACAATAATACAACCAATAGAACTATACTGTCATCACCCAACACGGAATCATCACTCCTCCATTTATTCTCTTTCTAAGTGCTTGGGTATTGTCACCCAATATACCACATACACCGGAAATTTGCAAGAAAAAGTCGTGGAAAGGAATTGTGCCATGCCGTGAGAAAAACACGGCATGGCACAACCATAGATCATAGTCGGTGCATTATTCCGCTGCCATGGCCTTAGCTGCGGCAATGGCCTTCTCCTGGGCAGCAGGGGGGCAGTCCTCATAGCGGACAAAATGGAAGGTAAAAGAGCCACGGGACTGGGTCATGGCCCGCAGGTCGATGGCGTAGGTCATCATCTCGGCCATGGGCACCTCAGCGGTGATGACCTGGCAGCCGTCGTCGGTGGGGTCCATCCCCATGACGCGGCCACGGCGCTTGTTCAGATCGCCGATGACGTCACCCATGTAACTATCGGGGACGGTGACCTTCAGCTCGCCCACCGGCTCCATCAATACGGGGGAAGCTTCGGGCAGAGCGGCCTTGTAGGCCAGCTGGGCGGCGGTCTTAAAGGCAATTTCCGAGGAATCCACCGGGTGGTAGCTCCCATCGTACAGGGTGGCCTTCAGGTTCACCACCGGGTATCCGGCCAGCACGCCGTGCATACACGCTTCCCGCAGGCCCTTTTCCACGGCGGGGAAGAAGTTTTTGGGCACGGAGCCGCCGAACACCTCTTCGCAGAACTCCAGTTCCTCGTTGGGGCCTGGCTCAAAGCGAATCCACACATCGCCGAACTGACCGGAGCCGCCAGTCTGCTTCTTATGACGACCCTGCTTGGATACGCTCTTGCGGATTTTCTCGCGATAGGCTACCCGAGGCTCGCTGAGCACCACTTCCACGCCGAAGCGGCTCTTGAGCTTGCTGACCAACACGTCCATCTGGATGTCGCCAGCGGTGGTCACCACCATCTGGTGGGTCTCAGCGTTGTTGACCACATGGAAGGTGGGGTCCTCCTCGTTGAGACGAGCCAGGCCAGCGGCGATTTTGTCCTCCTGACCACGAACCTTGGGGGCAATGGCCTTGGAGTAGTTGGGCTCTGCAAAGGGGATGGGGTCCAACTTCATAAACTTACGGGCGTCACACAGGGTGTCCCCGGTCTTGACCTTCTCCATCTTGCCGATGGCGCCGATGTCGCCGCACAGAAGTTCCTTGACCTCGGTGCTCTTCTTGCCGCACATCACATACAGCCGGCCCAGTTTTTCGTTGTTTCCGGTGTTGGTGTCCACCAGAGTCATGTCGGGGGGGAGGTGGTCTGAGAGCACCTTGACGAAGGAGAACTTGCCGTACTGGTCGGCCACGGTCTTGAAGACGTAGGCGGCAGGCACGGCACCCTGGGAGACGATAAATTCCGCAGGCTCGCCTTCCCGGTCGGTACCGGTGGCGGGAATGCCCTCCAGGGGGGTGGGCAGCAGGTCGATCATCAAGTCCAGCAGCATCATGGTGCCCAAGCCGGTATAGGCCGAGCCGCACAGCACCGGGATAATGGAGCCGTCCCGGACGCCGGCCTTCAAGCCCTGTACCACTTCGGCGTAGGTGAAAGGCTCGCCGGAGAAGTACTTGTCCATAAACTCCTCGCTGGTTTCCGCCACGGACTCCATGAGCTTTTCGTAAATTTCTTCAATGACGGGGATTTTATCCTCGGGAACGTCAATTTCCACGCGCTTGCCGTCGTGGAGCTCAAAGGCGCGCTTGTGCAGCACGTCGGCAATGCCGGTGACCTTCTTGTTCTCGTCCCAGATGGGCACCACCATGGGGGCAATGTTCTTGCCGAAGCGTTCCCGCAGGGTGTCGAAGGCAGAGTTAAAGTCCACATTGTCTTCGTCCATCTTGGAGATGTAGACCAACCGGGGCAGCTTGCGCTCGTCGAGCATCTTCCAGGCTCGCTCGGTGCCGACCGACAGACCGCCCTTGGCGGCACAGACCAGAATACCGGCATCCGCCACAGATAGGCACTCGGCCACCTCGCCGGTGAAGTCGAAGTTACCGGGAGTGTCCAGCACGTTGATCTTACAACCCTTATATTCCACAGGGATCACAGAGGCGGAGATGGAGATCTGACGCTTGATTTCCTCGGGATCGTAGTCACTGACGGTGTTGCCGTCGGACGTTTTACCCAGACGGTCGATGACGCCGGTCGTGCGCAGGAAGCTCTCCACCAGAGTGGTCTTTCCGTTACCACCGTGACCCAACAGACAGATGTTTCGAATTGCATGCGGAGAATAGCTCATTTTTGTTCCACTCCTTAATCTTTGCCATTTGCGCCATCCCTGGGGAATGGGCTTGAGTGAATTATACAATACCGTCGCATGATTTGCAACGGTTATTTGACAAAATGACGAAAACTTTTTCGCGCTACCGTAAAAGGAGGGGGGGGCGGGGGTAAAGGGAAAGAGGTTTACCCACGTTCTGGTAAAAAGAAAAATACAGGTTTTGGACGAAGCCAAAACCTGTATCAAACGCAGCTCATGGGCCAGAGAATGGCGGTGTTTCCGCTGCCGTCCGGGGAGGAGGCGGCGGCTTGGGTGTAGGTCTGCCCCGATTGATTCAACAAATCCAGCAGGGCAGAGGCGGTGGCCGGGTCCACCACACAGCACACATATCCGCTCTCCAGGGTGGTGGTTGGGGTGTCTCCCAGCAGTTCCAGCCCGGCCTGAGAGGGAGGAGCGGAGAGGAGGAGAACTCCGTCGCCGCCGGGGACTTCAAAGGACTGTGGCTGAATGGAAAAGGCCGCCGTAGCGGGGTTGGAACGGGGGGAGACCGTGGGGGTGTGGTCTTGAGAGAAGTAGCCCAAGGTGGCCACCAGAACCACACAGGCGGCCAGAGGGGCCAGTACCGTCCAGACCGTCCGGGGACGGTGCGGCGAGACCTGGGGGGGAGGATGCTCCAAAATATCCTGACGCAAGTGGGAGGGAAGGGCACAGTCCAAGTTTTGCAGCGCCTGGCTCTGCTTGGACAGTTCTTTGTAGAGTTGGGCACAGGCGGGACAGGTGTGCAGGTGTGCCTGTAGTTGTTCCTGTTGGGAGGGGGACAATTCACCGTCCAGATCGGCGCTGATCCACTCCAGATAAGTTTTGTGCTCCAAGGTGCTCACCCTCTTTCTTGTCACATGGTTTCATAAAAGTTAGACGCAGGTCAGGGAGAAAAGTTCCCGCTCTGCCGCAAATAATTGGCCAGGGCCAGACGAGCCCGGGCCAGCCGGGATTTCACCGTCCCGGGAGACAGCCCTAAGATGTCAGCAATCTCCTGGTAGGACAGCCCGCTCAGTTCCCGCAGCACCAGAATGCGCCGGTGCTCCTGAGACAGCTGGGCCAGGCCCTGTTCCAGACTGGCCTGACGCTCCTGGGCCTCCACCCGCTCTTGGGGGGAGGGATCGGGGTGGGGCAGCTGCTGGGCCAGAGACGAGCCTTCGTCCTCTTCCAGAGAGGCATCTCCCCGCCGTTTTTTCTCCCGCCGCAGCAAATCCAGGCAGGCGTTGTCCGTGAGGCGGTAGAGCCAGGTGGAAAAGCTGCTCTCCCTGCGAAAGGTGGGCAGGGCGCGCCATGCCTTCCAAAACACCTCCTGGGAGACGTCGGCGGCATCCTCAGGATTTCCCACCAAGCGCAGGGCGTGGTGGTAGACCTGCTTTTCATATCGCTCTACTAGGTGGGCAAAGGCGTGGGCATTGCCGGAAGCGGCCTGGGAGATCCACACCTGTTCCTCCACGTCCATCACCTCCTTGGGGAGAATCAGGGGTCAGTCACACAGGTCCCGGCGAATTCCGGCTGTGACCTTATAGAAATCCTCGGCGGTTGACATCCCGCAGATCTGTTCTTTCCAGTACCCGGCATAGGGGACGCCTTTGAGGTACCAGGCGTAGTGGCGGCGCATTTCCAGACAGGCGATGCGCTCTCCTTTATGAGCCATGGCCAGCTCAAACTGGCGCACTGCCACATTGCAGCGTTGGGACAGTGGCGGGGTTTCCGGCACCTCCCGGCCTTCCAAAGCGGCGGCGCACTGTTCCATCAGCCAGGGATTGCCGAAGGTGCCCCGGCCCACCATCACCAAGTCTGCCCCGGTGTAGGACAGCGCCCGCACGGCATCTCGAGCGGAAAATACGTCTCCGTTGACCATGACGGGGATGGACACCGCTTGTTTGACCTCGCGGATGTAGTCCCAGTTGGCCACACCGGAGTACATCTGGGTACGGGTACGTCCGTGGACGGCTACAGCGGAAACCCCCACATCCTCCATGCGCCTGGCAAATTCCACACAGTTGATGGAGCCCTTGTCCCAACCCAGGCGGAACTTCACGGTTACAGGCTTTCCCCCGGCCCCGCGCACCACGGCGGCAGCCACACGGGCGGCTTTGTCGGGATCTTTCATAAGGGCGGAGCCATCCCCGGAACCGGCGATTTTGGGGACGGGACAGCCCATGTTGATGTCGATGATGTCGGCACCCGACTGCTCCAGGGCCAGGGCGGCCCCTTTTTCCATGGCGGACTCTTCGCTGCCAAAAATCTGAACGGCGCAGGGATGCTCCCCTTCCCCCAAGGTGAGAAGGGAGGCTGTTTTTTTATCTCCGTAGCACAGGGCCTTGGCGCTGACCATCTCGGTGACGGTGTAACAGCCAGACAGCTCCCGGCACACGGTGCGGAATGCCACGTCGGTGACTCCGGCCATGGGAGCCAGGACCAGACGGGTGTTGAGTTCTACGTTGCCAATTTTCACAAAGCGTTCTCCTTTGCTCATCAATGCCTCCCATCATACCACAGATTGCCCCACGGGGCAAGACAGGTTACGACCTCCTTCTTGACTTGGACAAGCTATAATGACCCAAACTGGACGAATGTGAGGGATTTTTATGACCGGGAAAGAAGGAACTCTGGGCCGGGTTTGGTCGAAGGGACGGCGCGTCATGCCCTTGCGGGCAAGGCTGGGAGAGTGTGCCATTGCGTTTTTGCTCACGGCGGTTCTCACGGGGGCGGAATTTTTGGATGGACACACCTTCTTTGCCATGTCCCTGGTGGCGGTGTGGGGAGCGGGCTGGGAAGGGGTGTGTTCCCTGTTGGGGGCGTGCTTGGGCTACCTGTCCTTTCTGGGCTTTGTGGGGGGCCTGCGCTACATCGCCGCTTCCATGATGGTGTATGCGGTGTCCTTAGCCGTGGGAGAGTTCCGCATCTACCGCAAGAGCTGGTTTATGCCTTTGATGACGGCGTTGCTCAACGGGGCTGTGGGCTTTGTCTACCAGTCTGCGGTGGGGTGGAATACCAAGCAGGTAGCCGCCTATCTGGCGGAGTTGGTACTCACGGCTGGGACGGTGTACTGCTACCGTCAGGCTATGACGCTGCGGGTTCAGAGCCACACAGGCCCCTGGACACCTGCGCAGATGGCGGGAGTCCTGGTTCTGGGGGGGACGGTGATGATGACGCTGGCCCGGGTGATGCTGGGCGGGGTGATCTCCCTGGGGCGTGTGCTGTGCGTGCTGGTGGTGATGACTGCGGCCTGGAAAGGCGGGGTGGGTATCGGAGCCGCCACTGGCGTGGTGGCTGGGGTGGCCATGGATGCCGCCCAGGGCACGCTGCCCTATGGGACGCTGCTCTATGCCCTGCCCGGCCTGTTGGCGGGAGCCTGGGGAGGCCGTGGACGGCTGGTGTGCGCCCTTGGGTATGTGGTGGCCGGAGGAGTGGCTGTACTTTGGATGGGGGCCGATCAGAATGTCCAGACGGTGGGCCTGGAGATGGTGGTGGGAGCGGTGCTCTTCCTGCTCATGCCCGAGGGACTGGTCAACCGAGTGGGGCGTGTGCTGCGCCGGGAGGAGCGAGAGGATGTGGGAAAGCTGGGGCGGGAGCTGGCCGCCCAGCAGCTGCGCCGTACCGCCACGGCCTTTCGGGCGGTGACGGGAGGGCTGCGGGAGGCCTTCGCCCCGGCTACCCCCAACGATCAGGACACCAGCCGCATCTTTGACCGAGCAGCTGAGGAAGTATGTGCCCGGTGCCGCCAGCGAGAGCGGTGCTGGCAGCAGGAGTATCAGGCCACCCGCACCGCCCTTTCTGACGCACTGATCCCCATGATGGAGCGGGGAGAGGGGATTCGGGAGGATTTTCCCATCCACTTTGCTGGACGATGTTCTCAGTTTGAGGCCTTTTTGGCGGCGGCGAACCGGGAACTAACCGGCATGCTGGCCCGACGGCGGTATGACAGCCGGGTGCGGGAGAGTCGGGCGGCGGTATGTGCCCAGTATGGGCAGCTGGCTCAGGTGCTGGACCGGGCCGCAGGACAGTTGGATGAGGAGCCTGCGGTGGATGCTCGGCGTCAGCGGCTCACCGCCCAGCGTATGAAAACTCTGGGCATTCAAGGCTGCTGTACCGTCTCCCAAGACCACCATGGTCATGTGCACATCCGGGCAGAGGGGCCAGACGTGGAGCGGCTGGTACAGGGGGGCGAGTTGTCCCGCCTGTCCACCTTGCTGGGCTGCCCTCTGCGCCAGGAGGCAAGCAAAAAAGGGCAGGTGGTGCTGGTACAGCAGGAGCCTTTGGCGGCGGTAGCTGGACTGGCGGCAGCGGATCGCAAAGGACAGTCAGTGAGTGGAGACAGTGGGGCCTGGTTCAAAGATGATGCCGGACGGCTGAACTTCCTGCTCTGCGATGGCATGGGCAGCGGTTTGGCGGCCCGGGAGGACAGCAACTGTGCCTTGGGGCTGTTGGAAAAGTTCCTCCGGGCTGGACTGGAAGTGGAAGCGGCCCTGGCCACCGTGGGGGAGGCTCTGGCCCTACGGGGAGAGGCCCAGGGTGGGTTTACCACGGTGGATTTGTTCCAGGTGGATCTGTTTTCCGGGCGCAGTGCCGTGTACAAGTTGGGGGCTGCCCCCACCTACTTCAAGAAAGCGGGGGGCGTGGAACGAGTGGTGGGCCGCTCCATGCCCGCCGGGGTGGTTCCTGGTATGAAGGCGGACACCTTTCCCCAGCAGTTGGGAGCGGGGGATTGGGTGGTGATGGTCAGTGATGGTGTGGTGAGCCAGCGGGAGGATGGATGGCTGCGCCACCTTTTGGAGGGGTATGAGGGAACCTCCCCCCAGGAATTGGCGGCCTTAATCTTGGCTGAGAGCGGCCAGCGGGAGGGGGAAGAGGACGACCGCACAGTTATGGTGGTGCGTCTGGAGGTTCGCTCCCCGGAGGGGGCGTGATGGGAGCCAGAGCCAGACCCAGCAGGGCGGCGCAGTGCTCCAACTGTTGAACTGGTAAACCAGCATAGCCCACCACAACAGTGGAGGGAGGTGGGGGAACCTGATGGCAGTAGCGGCTGAGGGGATAGACGCAAATGCCACGTTCGGCGGTCCGCTCCACCATCTCCGGTTCCGTCAGGTGGGGGGCAGTGAGGAGAAAATGAAGTCCGGCATTCTGCCCGGTGAGGGCCAGATTGCCGCAGGACTCCAGGGCTTGGGTGAAGATGAGACATTTGCGGCGGTACAGGTTGCCGGAGCGGCGCAAATGGCGGCTATACAGGCCTTGCACCAGAAATTGCCGCAGCGTTTCCTGCTCGAACCGGGACACGGTGCAGGCACTTTGGGGAAAGACCTGGCGATAACGGGCCAACAGCTGGGGGGGTAAAATCAGGTAGGCCACCCGGATGGCCGGGGCGATGGAGCGGGAGAAAGTACCCAGGTAGATGACCTTTCCCCCGTGATCCAGGCCCTGCAAGGCGGGGATGGGCCGGGAGGCATAGCGAAATTCGCTGTCGTAGTCGTCCTCCAACAAGTAGCGGTCTGGGGCTTGCCCCGCCCAGCGCAGCAGGCGGCTGCGCCGCTCCACCGGCATGGTCACCCCCAGGGGGAACTGATGGGAGGGGGTGACATAGGCCAGGGTGGCGCCCGACTGCTCCAGGGCTTGGGGGTTCATGCCATCCTGATCTACGGGGACCGATACTGGGCGGTGCCCATGGCGCTCCACGGCGGACCAGGCGGTGGGATAGCCTGGGTCCTCCAGGGCCACAGTACTGCCCAGGGGGAAGAGCTGGAGCAGGAGGGAAAGCAGGTAATCTGCCCCTGCGCCCACCACGATCTGCTCCGGGGAGCAGCATACCCCCCGGTATTGGGCCAAAAGCCCAGCCAGAGCCACACGCAGAGGCTCATCCCCCTGGGGGTGCCCAGGCTGGAGCAGGCCGGGATTTTGATACACCGCGTCCTTGTTGATGCGAGCCCAAGAGGAAAAAGGAAATGCGGTGGTGTCCACCGCCGAAGTGGAGCAATCATACAGCCACTGGGAAGAAGGGGGGGGAGCCGGCGGCAAGTCGGGCACAGGCTGGGTCTGTACGTCGTGCAGCTGAGCGGCCACATAGCCGCTGCGGGGCAGGCTGCGGACATAGCCCTCGGCCAAAAGAAGGGAGTAGGCCCCCTCCACGGTGCTCATACTGACCCCCAGCATGGTACACAGCCGCCGCTTGGAGGGCAGTTTTTTCCCCGCGCCGGGCCGTCCTTGCTGAATTTCTCGGGCCAAGTGCTGATACAGCTGCAAATACAGGGGCTGATCCCCCTGAAAGACCGGCATGTGAATGGGATGTTCCATAGGTACCTCCAACTGACCCTATAAAAAATATGAAAACTGGACATTTTCATGATGTCAGATGGGAGTATAATACCACTCAACAACAACGCCGTCAACGATGCGGCGTGGGAGGAGTGGATGAAGATGCGTCAAGAGCATAAGAAGCTGCTTCGACTGGTGTTTACTGCTTTGCTGGTGGCACTGGTGTTCTGTGGCAGTAAAATCGAGATTATTTTACCCCTGAGTGTGGGGGGCAATTCCCGGTTCCACCTGGGAAACATCATGTGTGCCCTGAGTGGGATTTTGCTGGGGCCCTGGTGGGGCGGACTGGCAGCGGGTCTGGGTTCGGCCCTGTATGACTGCACCAACGTGCTTTACATCACCGAGGCCCCCATTACCTTTGTCACCAAGGGCCTGTATGGGGTGATCGCCGGCCTGGTATTTGTCCTGGTGTTCCGCCGAAAGGTCACCTATCCGGCCATGGCAGTGTCCACCACCTGCGCGGCGGTCAGTTACATGGTCATCTACCTGGTAAAGACCTTCTTTTATAACTCCATGTTCTTGGGGGGGGTGACTGCCAACGCCGCCTGGATTGCCGTGGTGGAAAAGTTGCCTTCGACCCTGTTTAATGGCGTGGTGGCCATCGTTTTGGCTCCGATGCTGGCGGTAGCCGTGCTGCGCGCCTTGCGCATGGCCCATTTGGATGAGACACTTGAAAAGTGAAAGAAACACAAAAACGCTGAGGCGAGGGCCTCAGCGTTTTTGTGTTAGTTTGAAAGAGAAAAGAGAGAGGGAGGATGTTCAATTGATTTGCTACTTCTTCCTGACAAGTGCATCATACCAGAGTGGGGGTAGGCAGTGATGGATAAAATGAGAATCTTTTGTGAAGGAATTATGAATGCTGGGCTGTGGCATGACCGTTGCAAAGATTCCCGCCATCCAGTAGCTAAATCAATCGAAGTTGCCCATTTTTACAGATGCACCCCTGGAAAATGGAAACCCCCTCCGGTTGGGCGACCGGAGGGGGTTTTCTAGAAAAGAGAAAAGAGAGAGGGAGGATTTTGAAAAAGTCTGATGTGTTTCTTCCTGACACCCTTATCATAGCAAAGAGGGGGCAGGAAGTGTTGTCTAATTTGAAACGAAATTATGAAAAAATCATGAATGAAAAGGGTTAGCGACGACCGCCTCGGTATCCGCCGCGACGCCGGGAGCCGGAGTACTTGCGGCGGCCCCGCTGGGCAGGACGGATCAAAACCAAGTACAGTACCCCGAGAATCAGAAGAATCACCACCACAACCACCAGCAGCTTGACCCACCACAGGGCCCAAGTCTCCTGAATCACCTTCATCGCATATTGGAAGTTGGAACGCTGCACATCGTCAGTGGCCACCATATCCAAAGTGCCGTAGGTCACCCCGTTGTACACCAGGGACACGCTGCCCACCACCTGGCCTTTGGTGACCGGGGCTTCCAGGCTCTCTGGTAGGTTCATCACCAGTTCTGCCTGGGCGGGATCGTAGTCGGAGGGAATGGTGGCCTCAATGGAGCCGGAGGGCTGCGCCAGCACATGGCCGGTGTCCCCAGAGAGGGTGACAGGGATTTCCCGAATGACATCGTCCGAGGTCTCACTGAGCAGGGTGGTGCGCTGGAAATTCTGGAAGGCCCACTCCAGCAGGCGGGAACTTTCGCTGAAGGAGTAGAAGTGCCAGTTTCCGGCGTCATCCTGGGCATACTCAGACCCCAACACCACGCAGTAGAAAGTGCGGCCCTGGCTGTCTACGGCGGCAGAGGCCAGGCAGCGGCCTGCCTCCTCCGTGTAGCCGGTCTTGATGCCAATGGCCTTGGAATAGAGACAGCCGGCCACGTTCCAGTTGCTGATCAGGGCGTTGGTGCTGTGCAGCACACGGGGCTCCGAGACCTTGTTGGTGGGCTCCAGGGTGTAAGTGGGGGTGGAGACGATGGTGCGGAAAATGTCGTACTGCATGGCAGCCGCGGCCATGAGATAGATGTCATAGGCGGTGGTGTAGTGATTGGGGTCATGGAGACCGTGTGGATTTGTAAAGTGGGTGCCGGTCATGCCCAGCTCAGCGGCGGTCTGATTCATACGCTCCACAAATTCCGCCTGGGTGTCGCATAGGGACTCGGCCAGAATGTTACAGGCTTCGTTGCCCGACGGAACCAGATCACAGTAGAGCAGCTGCTCTATGGTGAGCACTTCCCCCTCTACGATACCGGCGGTGGAACTGCCTTCGGGGAGAGTGACGGCCTCCTTGGAAGCGGTAACCTGGGTGTCCAGGGACAATTCTTTGGCATCAATGGCCCGGAGAATTACTAGGGTGGTCATGATTTTGGTCACCGAAGCGGGATAACGCTTTTCGTGGGCGTTATAATCATAGAGCACCTCGTTGTTGTCTCCATCCACCACAATGGCAGCGGTACAGTGAGGCTTCGGGTCGTCCAGTGCAAAAGCGGGGATGCTTAAAGAAATCGCCACAACCAGGGCGGTGGCCAATGCCAGTCCACGGCGTAAGTATTTTTTCATATGCTTCTCCTGTAAATTATGTTATAATGTGAAAATGTAAAAGTGTGAAAGTGGGCACACAGGGACAACCCCTGATTGCACATTTATAGTTACTATAACAGAGTTGAGAAAAAAACGCAACTAAGCAGCGAGGAAAAAGGGGTGCTGGAAATATGTGGCGTAGAGGCAGAGTGCTGGGAGCAGTGCTGTGCGGGATGATTCTGGCCATGAGTGCAGTCTGGCTGGTGCGCCAGGGAAGTTTTGACACCTTAGAGCTGCGCCCGGGACCTCAGTCGGGGGTGGAATTTTCCGTTGTGGACCGGGGCAAGGTGAACATCAACCTGGCCACCCGGGAGCAGTTGGAGACGCTGCCCGGCATTGGGCCGGAACTGGCTGGGTCCATTGTGCGCTATCGGGAGACTCATGGGCCGTTTGAATACGCCGAGCACCTCATCGAAGTGCCGGGGATCAACAAGACCATGATGGAAACGCTGCTGGAACGGATTGCAGTTTAGGTATCATACAGGGAGGAATGACAAATGCCCAATATCCTTGTGGTGGACGATGAGCGTCTGCTGGTAAAGGGAATCAAATTTAACTTGGAAAACGAAGGCTACCAGGTGGAGACGGGGAGTGACGGGGAGGAGGCGGTGGAACTGGCCCGCACAGGCCGCTTTGACCTGATTATCCTAGACCTGATGATGCCCAAAATTGACGGGCTTCATGCGTGCATGAAAATCCGGGAGTTCTCCAATGTCCCCATCATCATGCTCACAGCCAAGGGGGAGGATGCAGACAAAATTATGGGCTTTGAGTGTGGCGCGGATGACTACATCACCAAGCCTTTTAATATTTTGGAGGTGAAGGCCCGGATTCGGGCCTTACTGCGCCGTGCAGGAACGGCTTCTCAGCAAAAAAAGGTGGGAAATAGCCTGGTGCACGGGGCCATCACCCTGGACTTGGATCAGCGGGTGGCGCGCCGGGATGGACAGGTTGTGGATCTGACGGCGAAGGAATTTGATTTGATGGAGTTGCTCATGCGCAATCCGGGGCGGGTGTACAGCCGGGAAAACCTGCTCAATGTGGTGTGGGGATACGAGTATGTGGGAGAATTTCGCACGGTGGATGTGCATGTTCGCCGTTTGCGGGAGAAGCTGGAGCCAGACCCTGCCAACCCCACCTATATTCTCACCAAGTGGGGGGTAGGGTACTACCTGAGCAGTGAATGCCCATGATGAGACGGATGTGGAAGCGATGGCGACGGAGAGTGCGCCGCGAAAATTTGGTGCTCAAAGCGGGAGAGGTGCCCTTTTTTCGCAGTTTGCAAGCCAAATATGTGGTCACTTACCTAATGCTGGTGGTGGTCATTGTGTTGGTGCTCAACACCTATCCGCTGCTGATGGCCCAAAATGTGGTGTTTTCTGCCAAGGAGACCTCTTTGAAACGGCAGGCGCTCACCATTGCAAATGCCCTGGCGGTGTCGGAGACACTCACTCAGGAGAGTGTAACCCAGGCCATGGAACTGCTGGACGACATGCAGGGGACCCGAGTGCTGGTGACGGATGAGTCGGGAGTCATTCTCTATGACAGCTCCGGTCTGGACAATCGAACTGGCAACTATGCCATCGTCGCTGAGGTGGTGGCGGCGCTGAGGGGATCGGACGTGTGTCGGGCAGAATACCGGCAGGGAGCGTTCCGCACCCGTGTGGCAGTACCGGCTGTGTATCGTGGGGTGACCCTGGGGGCCGTGTACCTCTACGAGTACGACACCGAGCAGGCCGAGGTGCTTCTCTCCATTCAGTCCAATCTGCGGTATATTTCTCTGGTGATCTGTGTGGTAGCTCTGGGGGCTTCTCTGATCCTGTCCAAGGCTCTGACCCGCAACACGTCCCGGCTTTTGGGCGGCATTCGCTCGGTGCGGGAGGGCGAGTACAGCCACCGGGTGCAGGTGCAGGGCAAGGACGAAATGGCCCAGCTGGCCATGGAGTTTAACCAGCTCACTGACCGTCTCCAGACCATCGAGGAAGTGCGGCGGCGGTTTGTCTCGGATGCCTCCCACGAGTTGAAAACGCCCCTGGCCTCCATCCGCCTGTTGGCCGATTCCATTTTACAAAATGATTCGGTGGACATGGAGACGGTGCGGGAATTTGTCTCGGACATCGGAGAGGAGGCAGACCGGCTGACCCGGATCAGCCAGCGTCTGCTCACCCTCACAAAGCTGGACTCCAATCCCCAGCGCAAGCGGGTGCCGGTGGACGTGGGACAGCTGGTGGAGAAGGTAGGGCACATGCTGCTGCCTTTGGCGCAGTCGGTGCAGGTGGAATTGGTGTATCACCTTCAGCCTCACTGTGTGGTGCTGGCCACCGAGGATGATCTCTACCAAGTGGCCTTCAACCTGATGGAGAATGCGGTCAAGTACAATCTGCCCGAAGGCCGGGTGGAGGTGTGGGTGTACCAGGAAGAGGGGCAAATTACCTTGGCGGTACAGGACACTGGCGTGGGCATTCCAGAGGAGGATTTGCCCCGGATTTTTGAGCGATTTTATCGGGTGGACAAGGCCCGCTCCCGCCAGGCGGGGGGAACCGGGCTGGGATTGTCCATTGCCCGTGACACAGCCCGGCTCCACGGCGGCGATATTACAGCCCAGCCGGGACCGGATGGGGTGGGGGCCAGATTCGTGGCCCAATTTCCCGCCGCTGCCCAAGGAGGTGTGGAAGATGAAGAGATATAAAGCACTGGCCTGCGGGGTAGCCATGGCGCTGCTTCTGCCTGTGGCGGGGTGTTCCACCAACCAGGGAGAAGGGGTGGTGAGCCTGTGGTACCCCACCAACCTGGAGCACTGGAACAACGCCACCACGGCGTTGGATACTACGCCCTATACCGGGGAGATGACGGTGCCCGATTTGATGACGGCCCTGCTGGAAGGGCCGCCGGAGGGGAGCATTCTAGTTTCTCCTTTTCCAGAAGGAACGGATTTACAGCAGTGGAAACAGGAGGGAAAACGCCTGACGGTGGACCTCTCCTGGGTTTACGGAGACCTGGCAGGGATTGAACTGACCTTGGCCGATTATTGCATTACCCTCACATTGACCCAGCTGGATGGGGTGGAAGAGGTGTGCATCACCGCCAACGGCAGCCAGCTGCCTTATCGGGACCGCCAAGTGTTCACCGCCCAGGATGTGATGTTTACGGGGGCAGAGGAGGAGCCGGTGGAAGTGACGGCTGCCCTCCATTTTCGGCGCAAGGGCAGCCGGGAGCTGGGCTTTGAGTTTCGAGTATTCCAACTGACCGAGAATGACTCAGTGGCCCAGGTGGTGCTAAATGCCCTCCTGGCAGGCCCTCAAGATGATGGACTGGAGCGAATTTTGCCCACAGATCTGAAGGTGCTCTCGGTGCGCCAAGAGGGAAAGGTGTGCTATGTGGACCTGTCTGGTGCCTTTTTGCGGGAAGTCCCCGCCGAGGAGTGGGAACAGCGGATGGTCATTGACTCTCTAGTCAACACGCTGTGCAGCCTGGAGAATGTGGAGCAGGTGCAGCTGTTGGTGGAAGGGCAGAATCTGGAGTGGTACGGGGATATTCTGGTGAGCCAGCCCACCCAGGACCAGGACCCATCTCCGGCATCCACCTGAGTTGACAGTGTCACTTTACTGTGTTAGGATAACAAAGACTACCCAGAAATTTTGGAAAGGAAGCGTTCCCATGAAATTTGACACCAGTTGTCTCCATGCCGGATACCGGCCTGCCAACGGAGAGCCCCGCAACATTCCTATCATCCAGTCCACCACGTTCCGTTATGAGACCAGCGAGGACATGGGAAAGCTGTTTGACCTGCGGGCCTCCGGCTATTTCTACACCCGCCTGCAAAACCCCACCAGTGATGCGGTGGCGGCCCGGCTGTGTGAGCTGGAGGGCGGCTCGGCGGCCATGCTGCTCTCCTCGGGGCAGGCGGCCTCCTTCTTCTCCGTGTTCAACATTGCCTCCGCCGGGGATCATGTGGTGTCCTCTGCCACCATTTACGGCGGTACTTACAACCTGTTTGCGGTGACCATGAAGCGCATGGGCATCGACTTTACCTTCGTGGACCCCAACTGCTCGGAGGAGGAGCTTCAGGCCGCCTTCCGGCCCAACACCAAGGCTGTGTTTGGCGAGACCATTGCCAACCCCTCTCTGGTGGTGCTGGACATTGAGAAGTTTGCCCGGGTGGCCCACAAAAACGGCGTGCCGCTCATTGTGGACAACACCTTTGCCACCCCCGCCAACTGCCACCCCTTTGAGTGGGGCGCGGACATTGTCACCCACTCCACCACCAAGTACCTGGACGGCCATGCCAACGCCGTGGGCGGAGCCATTGTGGACTCGGGCAACTTTGACTGGGAGGCCCATGCGGATAAGTTCCCCGGCCTCACCACCCCTGATGAAAGCTATCATGGGCTGGTGTACACCAAGGCCTTTGGCCAGGGGGGCGCATACATCACCAAGTGCGTGGTGCAGCTGATGCGGGATCTGGGCGCCTCTCCCGCCCCCATGAACTCTTACCTGTTGGGGATGGGCATGGAAACCCTGCCTCTGCGTATGGCCCGCCACTGTGCCAATGCCCAGGCGGTGGCCGAGTATCTGGCCAACCATGAGAAGGTGGCCTGGGTGCGTTATGTGGGGCTGCCCGGCGACCCCTACTATGAACTGGGTCAGAAGTACCTGCCCCATGGCAGTTGCGGTGTGGTCTCCTTTGGCGTCAAGGGCGGGCGCAGTGCCGCTGAGCGGTTTATGGCTGGGCTGAAGCTGTGTTCCATCGCCACCCATGTGGCGGATGCTAAGACGTGTGTGCTCCATCCCGCCTCCTCCACCCACCGGCAGATGAACGACGAGGAACTGGTGGCGGCCGGTGTGTCCCCCGACCTCATTCGCCTGTCTGTAGGCATTGAAGATCCCGACGACCTGATTGCTGACGTGGAGCAGGCTTTGGCAGGCGTGTAAGCAGAAGAGAAGGAAAGGAACGTGATACCCATGGCAGAAAAGATTCAAGCGGTGGTATTGGCAGCGGGAAAGGGGAGCCGGCTGCAAACCGAAGGCGTTGACCTGCCCAAGGTGCTGCGGGAGGCGGATGGCCAGCCTCTGCTGCACTATGTGCTCCAGGCCTTGAACTTCCTTCCCAAGGAGGACACCATTCTGGTGGTGGGCTGGATGGGGGACAAGGTGCGGGCCCGCTTCCCAAACTACCCCAGCGTGGAGCAGAAGGTGCTCAACGGCACCGGCGGGGCCGTGCGCTATGCCGCTCCCTTGCTCACCGATCCCGATAGCCACGTGCTCATCTGCTGCGGCGACATGCCCCTCATGCGCCGTGAGACCTATGAGGCCCTGATCCGGACCCATCTGGACAGCGGGTGTGCCTGCACCATGCTCTCCGCTCACCTGGAGGAGGGGGGCAATTATGGACGCATCGTCCGGGATGAGACTGGTCACTTTGCCGCCATTGTGGAGGCCAAGGACTGCACGCCGGAGCAGGCGGCCATCACCGAGGTGAATACGGCCACCTATGTCTTCCGAGTCAAGGAACTGCTGGAGTGCCTGGATCAGCTCACCACCGACAACGCCCAGGGGGAGTACTACCTCACCGATGTACCCGCCCTCATTGCCAAGTCCGGGGGCAAGGTGGCTCTGTGCGACACCTGTTCTTCCCTGGAGATGCTGGGCGTGAACACGGTGGAGCAGCTGCAGCAGGTGGAGGACGTGCTGCATCAATGCTGAAGCAGCGATTTCCCGGGTTATATAAAACGAATGCCCAAGGCGGGGCCGATTCCATCGGCTCCGCCTTGGGCATTGCTGCGACGAGAAGGGGGCAAAAGGGCTGCTCCAGAGAGAAAGAGACACGGAAGGGGGGGGACACCTCCCTTTCTTTGTATAATGATTCCATATACTGAAAATAGGACGACAAATTTGGTCTATTTCGACAAAAATGATGGACAAGGTTTGCTGTTATCCCATCTTCAAGAAGTATTCCCTGCATGGTAAGATATTATGAGTGGATGCGAATGTGTTTGCAACACAATGGCAGCCAAAACTGGCAGAAATGGCTGCATGGGGTTTGCCCCGTGGGCCGCAGGACCACGCCAAATAGAGAGAGGAGAAGCATTATGCGGAAAAAAAGGGGAAAAGGAATTGTAGCAGCCATACTGGCAGTATGTATGGCATGTTCCACGGCTCCCGCTATGTCAGCGGCCATCCCGAAGGATGAAGGGGTGACGATAGATGATACGGAGTTCCAATATTCTGCAGGTGACGCCAATAACGGCGGTTGGACCGCAGGGGGATGGGGCGACGCGACCACCACAGAGCACTGGGCCAATGTCCCGGATGCGTGGGCCAAAATCCAGTTTAACGGCACAGATCTGGAGATTTACGGGAAGAAAGCACCCAATCATCGTATGTTTTCTGTTGGAATTGACGGCGTGACGGTGGAGTGTGACGCATACGATGCCACCGCCACCGGCAACAACCAGGTGCTCTTTTCCACCCAGACCTCTGGCTTTGAACTGGAGGCGGGGGACCACACCGCCACCGTAACGGTTCTGGAGAAGAAAAATGACGCAGCCACCCAGGTTTTGGGCATGAATTTGGCATATGCCAAGGCATACGGCGGCGAGACGCCGGACATGGAAGCGCCGGAATTTCCCGGCTACACAGACATCGATGACAGTGTGACCACCACCACAGGGGAGCCCTTCAAGATCACCTACGAACCGACGGAGAACTGGCATCAAGAGTCTGGATACAATCAGTTTTTCAATGGCACGGATACATACAGTGACCGGAATGTGGATGTGTCCTACCAGATGGAGTTTACTGGAACCGGTGTTGCCATTTATGCCAGCAAGAACACCGCCCATGCCAACTGCGATGTGTACATAGATGGTAAGCTGGTGGGAACCGCAGAAGGCAATCTGGCATCGGGAGCTACCCAGCATAAGCAGCTGATTTTTGAAAAGAAAGACCTGGAAAACAGCACCCACACATTGAAGGTGGTGCCGGCAGAAGGCTATGGAGACAAAGCCATGCAGGTGGATCAAATTCGGGTGTACCATGACCAGCTGGCCCCCACCGCCCTGAACTTCAACAAAACCCAGGTTACCATGGCGCCCGAGGCGGTCAGTGAGCTTGTGGTCACAGCGGTGCCCTGGGTGGCATCCAAAGACGTGGTTTGGAAGACCAGCGATGACAGCGTGGTCACTGTGGAAAACGGTGTGCTGACCGCCAAAGCGGTCACGGAGAGAAAGCAGGCCACCGTAACGGCGGCCTCTGCCCTGGATAACACCGTGACTGCATCGGTGACAGTGACTGTGGACCCCGCCCGTTCGGTGATGAACGCCTATGTGGGCGATGAGAAGCTCTTGGACTTGGGAGAAGATTATGAGGCGCTGAAAAACGGTGTGGACAACACCTTTGCAGCTACAGCGTGGAGAGGGGATCTGATCAATTCCAAAGTTGTGGTGACCACCGAGAAGACGGTTCACAATGTGGAAGTGACTGCCTCGGACTTCACCACCGCCAATGGAGCAACCCTGTCCAAAGACCAGGTGGACATCAAGTGGCTCAAAGAAGTATCGGCCCAGGAGGGCCGCAATGCAGCAGGCTCCCTCAAGCAGTACCCTGATGTGATCTACCAGGGCGGAGCCAAGAATATAGACGCAGGGGATGTGCAGTTTGCATGGGTGCAGATTGCCGTGCCGGAAGGAACGGCAGCGGGCACCTATACCGGTATCCTTACAGTGAGTGCCGACGAACTGAAACAGCCTGTGGAGCTGACCTACACCATTGAGGTGCTGGACTTGGTGCAGCCCTCTGTGGAAGAGGTCGATTACGAGGTGCAGATTTGGCAGCACCCCTTCTCTGTGGCCAACTACTATCTGGGGCTGGGCGAACATGTGTCAGTTGGCGGAGTCTGCAATGAAACGGCCAATGACTTCTACTTCACTGATGCACACCTGAACTTGATGCGTGCTTCCATGGAAGAGTACGCCGCCATGGGTGGCCACGATCTGGTTGCAACCATCTGCGAGGAGGCTTGGAGCCACCAGTCCTTCTACGGCGACCCATCCATGGTCAAGTGGACCAAGATGAACGATGGAACCTGGAAATTTGACTACACCTGGTACGATCAATGGGTGAAATTTGCCATTGACACCGGTGTGATTGACCCCACACAGGGCATTGGACAGATTAAGTGCTACAGCATGGTTCTCTGGTCCAATTTTACATACTATACGGAAGATGGCAGACTGGTGACGGCCGATTTCAGCCTGGGCAGCCAGGAATGGAAGAATATGTGGAGCGCATTCCTGAGAGATTTTGTGGCCCACAGCCAGGAAAAGGGCTGGTTGGGGATCACCTACATTTCCATGGATGAGCGAGAGCTGTCCCAACTGGAGCCGGTTGTGGAGCTGATTGAAGAGATGGAACAAGAGCTGAAGGTGGACATCAAGATCTCCAGTGCCATGAATAGGGAGTCTTTGTCCCACATGGACTTTCTCAACCGCATTGACGATATTTCCATCAATCTGGACAACACCTACCCGGTAGAGACCATGAGACAGGTCAGCCAGGAGAGACGGGAGGAGGGAAAGACCACTACCTTCTATTCCTGCACCGGAAACTATCCCACCAATTTCATGACCAGCGATCCGGGAGACAACTACTGGACGGCCTGGTATGCCTTGACGCTGGGAACCGATGGTTTCATGCGCTGGGCATGGGATAACTATGTGTATGATATGTTCGGCAATGCCACCTACCGTTACTGGGAGCCGGGAGACGGATGGTATGTGTACCCCCAGGAGCGGGAGAGCGTGGACGTCACCACGGGTTTGGACAAGGAGACGGGAAAGCCAGCGGCCATCTACTCTACCCCTCGGTATGAGATGTTCAAGCAGGGCCTGCGGGATGCGGCCAAGGCAAAATATCTGCTCAGAAATCCCGCCGTCAGCCAGGAACAGAAGGATGCTCTGGCCAGTGTGGTGGAGCATCTGACCATGGGACAGAAGGGAACCTATGTGGGAGCGGCGGTACCTGCCAACGAAGAACAGCGCATGCTCACCCACAGTGAATCTGCCCGGGCTCTGACTGCGACCAACGAACTGGCCCGCCAGCTCACCGCCAGCCAGACCCCGGCGGTGAACAAGGATTTGCTCCAGGCCACCTACGACTATGCCAAACAGCAGTCCACCGAGGGCGTGACGGAGACCGCTGCTGAGCGGTTCCGGGCTGCTCTGGAAGCCGCTGAAGCTGTTCTCAATGATGAGACAGCCACCCAGGAGAGCGTGGACCAGGTTTGGCGTGACCTGCTCAAGGCCATCTGGGGATTGGGCGTGGCGCAGGGAGATATGACCGACCTGGATAAGCTCATTGCCACGGCAGAGGAAATGAAGGACACGCAGGACCGGTATGTGCAGAGCAACTGGCAGCAGCTGTTGGATGCGCTGGACAACGCTTGGGCGGTGAAGCGCAACGAAAACGCTCTGGAGGATGAAGTGAAGACGGCCGCTCAGGATCTGCTGAATGCCATTCTGGCCCAGCGCTTCAAGGCCAACAAAGAGAATCTGGAGCTGCTCATTGGCCAGGCCGAGGCCAAGGACCTGACCGGCTGCACCCAAGCGAGCATCGCTGCCTTCCAGGCCGCTCTGGCTACGGCAAAGGACGTTCTGGCGGATGACACCCTCAGTGAAGACGATCAGACTGTGGTGGATGCTGCCTATACTGCCCTGTGGGCTGCTATGGACGGCTTGACCGCTGAGGGGGCCGGTGATACCGAGGAGCCCAGCAATACGGAGCAGCCCGGCGATACCAAGGAGCCTGGAAACACCCAGAAGCCCGAGAATGAGACTCCGGCGCAGACGGGCGACAACAGCCAGCTGGCCATGTATGTGTGTGTTTTGTCTATTGCCGCAGCGGGGATGACCCTGTTGGTGGTGCGCAAGCACAAGGAGGAATGAGAAACCGAAAATCCCATGCGATCAAACGAGAGGCTGACCCTTTGGGGTTAGCCTCTTGTTTTTGGCATGTGTCAGAGTGTGAGAAAGCAGTGGAAACAAAGTCCTATAAATAGGACTTTATATGTGGTATACTTGAGGAAAAAAGGAGGGAAGACTATGCCCAAGGGAGCCAATCAAAAGCGGAAGTTGATGGTGCTGGCCCGATTTCTGCTCAAACACAGCGACGAGGCGCACCCGGTCACCCTGGGGCAGCTCCAGGAGGAGCTGGAGCGGTGGGATGCCTCCGCCGAGCGCAAGAGCATTTATGACGATATGGAGCAGCTGCGGCAGCTGGGGCTGGACGTGCAGACCCGGCGGGGGGTGGGCGGCGGCTGGTTTATCGGTCAGCGGGAGTTTGAATTGGCTGAGTTGAAGCTGCTGGTGGATGCGGTACAGTCCAGCCGCTTTCTCACCCAGAAAAAGAGCAACGCCCTGATTCACAAGTTGGAGTCCCTGGCCTCCGTGTATCAGGCCCGGCAGCTACAGCGACAGGTCTATGTGGACCGGCGAATCAAGACCATGAATGAGAGCATCTTTTACAACGTGGATCAGCTTCACGGGGCCATTGCCGCCCGTCGGGTCATCGCCTTCCGCTATTTTGAGGTCAACATGGCCAAGGAGCGGGTGTACCGCCGGGATGGCAGCGAGTACCGGGTGACTCCATACGGCCTCATCTGGGACAACGAGAACTACTACCTGGCGGGGTGGGATCACGCCAAGAAAGAGGTGCGCCACTATCGGGTGGACAAAATGGCGGAGATTCAGCTCACCGGAGAGCGGGGAAGGGAGCGGGACGGCTGGGATTTGGAAGGGTACACCCGCCGTCATTTTGGCATGTACGCCGGACGGCCATGCCAACTGCGCCTGCGCTGTGCCGCTGCTCTGGCGGGGGTGTTTTTGGACCGGTTCGGACAGGACATCATGCTGGTGCCCCAGGACGAGGGGCACTTCACCGTAACCTTGGATCTGGTGGTCAGCCCACCCTTCTGGGGCTGGCTGTTCGGACTGGGGGAGCAAGTGGAGGTGCTCTCGCCCACCTGGGCGGTGGAGGAGTTTCGGGGCCGGCTTGCCCGGGTGGCGGCGGTGTATGAAAGCACATAAAACCGGCTCTGACCCCGGGGAAAATTTGGTTTGCCCCACAGGGAAAAAACCAGGCAATCTCTTGTGAAAATATGGGGAAAATGATATAATACATCGATTAAAGCTTGGACCGTAGAAAGGATGTATGAAACATGAACTACCGCGAGGAATTCATTCACTTTATGGTGCGCTCCGGCGTGCTCACCTTCGGAGATTTCGTCACCAAATCCGGCCGTAAGACCCCCTATTTTGTCAACACCGGCAACTACAAGACCGGCGCACAGGCCGCTCGTCTGGGAGACTACTATGCCGCCTGCATCCAGGAGAACATGCCTGAGGGCATCACTGCCCTCTTTGGACCTGCCTACAAGGGCATCCCTCTGGCGGTGACGGCTGCCGCCTCCCTGTATCGCAATTATGAGCGGGACATCCCCTACTGCTTCAACCGCAAGGAGGCCAAGGACCACGGCGAGGGTGGCTCTATGGTGGGCTACAAGCCCCAGGATGGGGACCACATCGCCATCATTGAGGACGTGGTCACCGCCGGTACAGCCGTGCGGGAGTCCATTGAACTGTTCAAGCATGTGGCTGATGTGCACATTGACGCCCTGTTTGTCTCTGTGGATCGCATGGAGCGGGGCACCCGGGACTGCACCACCCTGGACGAGCTGCGGGAAGACTATGGCATCCAGGTCTATCCCATTGTCACCATCCGTGAGGTGATGGAGTGCCTGCACAACAAGCCGGTGGATGGCAAGGTGTACATTGACGACGCCATGCTGGCCCGTATGGAGGAGTATTTGGCGACCTACGGAGCCAAGGGCTAATCGGCGTGGCGGACAGCAGTTCCAAAAAGAAACCCGGTGGGGTGCATCAAGGGCACCGACAGCGGGTGAAAACGGAATTTACGGCCCGTGGTCTGGCAGGCATGCCAGACCATCGGGCCTTGGAGTTGTTGCTCTTCTATGCCATCCCCCAGGGGGATGTGAATCCGTTGGCCCATGCGCTAGTGGAACAGTTTGGCTCACTGGCCGGGGTGTTCCACGCCACCCGGGAGCAGTTGCTGGCGGTCAGAGGGGTGGGGGAGAACACCGCCACCCTCATCCAGCTGATGCCTGCCTTGGCAGGGCGATATATGGAGGAACGTGCCAGCTTTCAAGGCCAACTCACGGAAAGTTGGCACTTTAAGGAATTGTTGATGCCTTTGTTTTTCGGCGCCCGCAATGAGATGGTGTATTTGGTGTGTATGGATGGAAAGCAAAAGCTCATCTGCTACCGCAAGCTGGGAGAGGGAGTCCCTGACCGGGTGGACATCACGGGGCGGCAAGTGGTAGAAGTGGCGTTGGCCTGTGGGGCCACCCGAGTGGCTCTGGCCCACAACCACGTCTCCGGCATTGCCCTGTGTTCGGGTCAGGACATCCAGACCACCCGGCATCTCTCCCAGCTGTTGAACCAGGTGGGGGTGTATCTGGTGGATCATTTCATCATTGCGGAGGACGATATGGTCTCCATGCGGGAGTCCGGCTATCTTAGCGTATAAGAACGATGGGAGGGAGGCATTTCATGGAACAGCGGTTTCAAGTGGTATCCGACTACACCCCCAGCGGGGACCAGCCCCAGGCCATTGAGGCACTGGCCCAGGGCATTGAAAACGGCCTGGACGAGCAGACCTTGCTGGGTGTCACCGGATCGGGCAAGACGTTTACCATGGCCAAGGTCATCGAGGCGGTGCAGCGGCCCACCCTGGTGTTGGCCCACAATAAGATTTTGGCGGCCCAGCTGTGCGCCGAGTTCAAGGAGTTTTTCCCCAACAACGCGGTGGAATACTTCGTCTCCTACTATGACTACTACCAGCCGGAGGCCTACATTCCCCATACGGATACGTTTATTGAGAAGGACTCCGCCATCAACGAGGAGATTGACCGGCTGCGGCTGTCTGCCACGGCCTCTCTGTTGGAGCGGCGGGACGTGATTGTGGTCTCCTCGGTGTCCTGCATCTACGGCCTGGGCGAGCCGGAGGACTTTGCCAAAATGATGGTGTCTTTGCGGGTAGGGATGGAGATCCCCATTCCGGAACTGCTGAAAAAGCTGGTGGCCATTCGGTATGAGCGCAACGACATCGCCTTTGAGCGCAACATGTTCCGGGTGCGGGGGGACACGGTAGAGATCTGGCCCGCCTACTGGAAGGACACCGCCCTGCGGGTGGAGTTTTTTGGGGATGAGATCGACCGCATCAGCGAAATCCACGCCTTGACCGGCTCCATCCTCCGGCGGCTGAACAACATCCCCGTGTGGCCTGCCACCCACTACGTCACCCCCAAGGAAAAAATGGATGCTGCCATCCAGGAAATCTACCGGGAACTGGAGGAGCGGGTGGCTCAGTTTGAAGCGGAGGGAAAACTCATTGAGGCCCAGCGCATCAAGCAGCGCACCATGTACGACATTGAGATGATGCAGGAGATTGGCTACTGCTCCGGCATTGAGAACTATTCCAGAGTGATTGAGGGGCGGCCTGTGGGCTCGCCGCCGCACACGCTGCTGGACTACTTTCCCAAGGATTTTGTGCTCTTCATTGACGAGAGCCATGTGACATTGCCCCAAGTGCGGGCCATGTACAACGGCGACCGGGCCCGAAAGACCTCCCTGGTGGACTACGGCTTCCGGTTGCCCTGTGCCTATGACAACCGCCCTTTGAAGTTCGACGAGTTTGAAAAACGCCTCAACCAGGTGGTGTATGTCTCCGCTACCCCCGGGGAGTATGAGCGCACTCGGTCGGGGCAGGTGGTGGAACAGGTCATCCGTCCCACCGGACTGCTGGACCCCCTGGTGGAGGTGCGCCCCATCGAGGGACAGATGGACGACCTCATCGGAGAGATCAACCAGCGTGCCCAGAAAAACGAGCGGGTGCTGGTGACCACCCTGACCAAGAAAATGGCGGAGACCCTGACCGATTATCTGAAAAACGCCGGCATTCGGGTGCGGTATATGCACCACGACATCGACACCATGGAGCGTATGGAGATTGTGCGGGATCTGCGCCTGGGCGAGTTCGACGTGCTGGTGGGTATTAACCTGCTGCGAGAGGGCTTGGACTTGCCTGAGGTGTCCCTGGTGGCCATTTTAGACGCGGACAAGGAGGGCTTTTTGCGCTCCGAGACCGCCCTCATCCAGACCATTGGCCGGGCTGCCCGCAATGCCCAAGGCCGGGTTATTTTGTACGCCGATACCATCACCCCATCCATGGCCCGGGCCATGGCGGAGACCGAACGCCGCCGCTCCATCCAGGACGCGTTTAACCAGGAGCATGGCATTGTACCTAAGACGGTGCAGAAGTCGGTGCGGGAGCTGGTAAGTGTGGCCCAGGAGGCCGAGGAGACCACCAAGCGGGCCAAGAAGATGACGGACAGTGAGCGCAAGGCCGCCATTGCCCGCCTGGAGAAGGAAATGAAAGAGGCTGCAAGAATGTTGGAATTTGAATTGGCAGCTCAGTTGCGTGACCAGATCATTCGCCTCAGAGAAAAGGATTGACGAGTACCATGGCAAAGAAAAAAGAGGAAAAAACCAACGTGATGCGGGTTCTGGAGGAAAAAAAGGTGCCCTATCAGGGCCACACCTATCCTCACGACGGGGAGATCGCCCCCGATGGGGCTGCTGTGGCCCGGAGTCTGGGCCAGGACCCGGCTTGCGTGTTCAAAACCCTGGTGACCCGTGGGGCCTCCGGGGGATATTATGTGTTTGACATTCCGGTGGAGGCCACCCTGGATTTGAAAAAGGCGGCCAAGGCCGTGGGAGAGAAGTCGGTGGCTATGCTGCCCAGCAAAGAACTCTTGCCTCTCACCGGGTACGTCCATGGGGGCTGTTCCCCGGTGGGAATGAAGAAGCAGTTTTCCACGGTGTTCCATGACAGCTGTCTGGACCAGGACACCATTTATGTGTCTGCCGGAAAGATTGGATTTCAGGTGGAGGTGGCGCCCCAGGCTCTTATGGAACTGGTGCGGGCCACCGCTGCCGACGTGATTGTGGATGAATAGAGGAGATCAAATATGAACATGGTAACATTGGGAAACACAGGGCTGAAGGTATCTGCCATCTCCTTTGGCGGCATTCCGATTCAGCGTTCTGACGCCGCCAACACCATGGCAGTGGTGGATGAGTTGGAGAAGTTCGGCATCAACTATATGGACACCGCTCGGGGCTATACCGTATCCGAGGAATATCTGGGAAAGGCCTTACAGGGACGGCGGGAGAAGTTCATCCTGGCCACCAAGTCCATGTCGCGCAGCTATGAGGCCATGGCCCGGGACATCGACATCAGCCTGGGCAACCTGCAAACCGACTACATCGACCTCTACCAGATTCACAACCTGCCCTTGAAGGACTTCGACCAGGTCTTTGGCCCTGACGGGGCCTATCAGGCTCTGGCAGAGGCCAAGGCGGCAGGGAAGATCGGGCACATTGGCGCCACCGCCCACAGCCTGGACGCCCTTCGCCGGTTGGTGGAGGAGCACGCCCACCAGATTGAAACGGTGATGTTTCCCTATAACATCGTGGAGATGCAGGGCCACGAGGTGTTGGCTATGGCCCGGGAGAAGGGCATTGGCACCATCGCCATGAAGCCCATGGCCGGAGGAAATCTGGAGGACTGGAACCTGGCTCTGCGCGTCATTGCCGCCTCCGGCGTCATCGATGTGTCCATCCCCGGCATGGGCAGCGTGGAAGAGGTACAGCGCAACGCCCAGGTGGATTTGACTGCCCCTTTGACCCAGGAGGAGCTGGAGGAGTGCCAGAGAATCCGCCAGGAGCTGGGTACCCACTTCTGCCGCCGCTGCGGCTACTGCGCCCCCTGCACCGTGGGCATTGACATTCCCTCTCAGTTTCTCATGGCCAACTATGCCCGCCGTTACGGGCTGGCAGACTGGGCAGTGAGCCGCTATCAGGCCTTGGCTCACCACGCCAGTGAGTGTGTGGCGTGCGGAGCCTGTGAGAGCCGCTGTCCCTATGGGCTGCCCATCCGGGAGATGCTTCGTGATGTGGCAAAGGAATTTGGCTACTAATAGCAGCCTGTAAACTTGAAGGAGACCCAACCCATGCTAGACCATATTCTGATTAAGGGTGCCAGAGAGAACAATCTGAAAAATATTGACGTAGAGATTCCACGGGACAAGCTGGTGGTGCTCACCGGCCTGTCTGGCTCGGGAAAATCCTCCCTGGCCTTTGAGACACTGTACGCCGAGGGACAGCGGCGTTATGTGGAGTCCCTGTCCTCCTATGCCCGGATGTTTTTGGGGCAGATGGAAAAGCCGGATGTGGACTACATTGAGGGCCTGTCCCCGGCAATCTCCATCGACCAGAAAACCACCTCCAAAAACCCTCGCTCCACCGTGGGCACCGTGACGGAGATTTACGACTATCTGCGTCTGTTGTGGGCCCGGGTGGGTACCCCCCATTGTCCCAAGTGCGGCAAGGAGATTCACCAGCAGACCATCGACCAGATCATCGACCAGGTGTTGGCTCTGCCCCAGGCCACCCGCATCCAGGTGCTGGCCCCCGTCATCCGAGGGAAAAAGGGTGAGCACGCCAAGGTGCTGGAGGATGCCCGCCGCTCCGGCTATGTCCGGGTGCGCATTGACGGTGCTCTTTATGACTTGTCCGAGGAGATCAAGCTGGAGAAGAACAAAAAGCACAACATCGAGGTGGTGGTGGACCGTCTGGTCATCCGGGAGGACATCACCCGCCGCCTCACCGACTCGGTGGAGACGGCCACCGCTCTGTCCGGGGGAGTGGTTATCATCAACCTGGTGGAGAAGGATGAGGATTTGCTCTTCTCCCAGAACTACGCCTGTGAGGACTGCGGCATCTCCATTGAGGAGCTGACCCCCCGCATGTTCTCCTTCAACAATCCCTTCGGCGCCTGTCCCACCTGTACCGGCTTGGGGGCCCAGCTGAAGGTAGACCCGGATCTCATCATTCCCAACCGCAGCCTGTCCATTTTGGATGGGGCTATCACCGCCACCGGATGGAACAACATCAAATCCGACGGCATTTCCCGCATGTACTTTGAGGCACTGGCGGCGAAATATCACTTCAACCTCACCGATCCCATAGAGAAATTGACCCCAGAGGTGCTGAACATCATTTTGTACGGGACAAAGGGGGAGAAACTCACCATCCACTACGACCAGCCCCGGGGCAAAGGGGTGCTGTACCAGCCCTTTGAGGGGATTGTCAACAATCTGGAACGCCGCTATAAGGAAACCCAGTCGGACGCCATGAAGCGGGAGATTGAGGAGTGCATGAGTGAGTCTCTCTGTCCCGACTGCCATGGGCAGCGGCTGCGCCCGGAGTCTCTGGCGGTGACAGTGGGGGGCATTTCCATCCACCAGTTCTGCGAGATGCCCGTGGATGAGGCTCTTGCTTTTTTGGACACCATCACCCTCACCGACACCCAGATGATGATTGCCGACCGTATTTTGCGGGAAATCCGGGAGCGGCTGGGCTTTTTGAAGAGTGTGGGTCTACAATATCTGACCTTGAGCCGTCAGGCGGGCACCTTGTCCGGCGGCGAGAGCCAGCGTATCCGTCTGGCCACCCAGATTGGCTCTTCCCTCATGGGAGTGCTGTATATCCTGGACGAGCCCTCCATCGGCCTGCACCAGCGGGATAACGATTTGCTCCTTGCCACACTCCAGCATTTGCGGGACTTGGGCAACACCCTCATTGTAGTGGAGCACGACGAGGACACCATGCGAGCTGCCGACTATATCATTGACATTGGGCCTGGAGCGGGTGTTCACGGAGGCCAGGTGGTGGCCTGCGGTACCGCCGAAGAGGTGATGAACACCCCCGGCTCCATCACGGGAGATTACCTGTCCGGGCGGAAAAAGGTGCCCATTCCCGACCATCGCCGGGAGGGCAACGGAAAGGTGCTGCGGGTGCTGGGCGCTTCCGAGCACAACCTGCGCCACATTGACGTGGACTTCCCCCTGGGGACGTTTATTGCCGTCACCGGGGTGTCCGGGTCGGGGAAGTCCTCTCTGGTCAATGAGATTTTGTATAAGCGGCTGGGGGCGGAGCTCAACCGCACCAAGGCCCGGCCGGGGAAGCACGACGGCATGGAGGGCATCGAGCATCTGGACAAGGTTATCGCCATTGATCAATCTCCCATTGGCCGCACCCCACGCTCCAATCCTGCCACCTATACGGGGCTGTTTGGAGACATCCGGGATCTGTTTGCATCCACACCCGATGCCAAGAGCCGGGGCTACGGGCCGGGCCGGTTCTCCTTTAACGTGCGGGGAGGCCGGTGTGAGGCCTGCGCCGGAGATGGTCTTCTGAAAATTGAGATGCACTTTTTGCCTGATATTTACGTCCCCTGTGAGGTGTGCAAGGGAAAACGATACAACCGGGAGACCCTGGAGGTGCGCTACAAGGGCAAGAACATCCATGAGGTGCTGGAGATGACGGTGGAAGAGGCCCTGGGCTTCTTTGAGAATCTGCCCCGTCTGAAAAACAAGCTGCAAACCCTCATGGATGTGGGGCTGGGTTATGTGAAGCTGGGCCAGCCCTCCACCACCCTGTCCGGCGGAGAAGCCCAGCGGGTGAAGCTGGCCACTGAGTTGGCCAAACGCTCCACCGGTTCCACCATCTATATCCTGGACGAGCCCACCACTGGGTTGCACACCGCCGATGTGCACCAGCTGGTGGAGGTGCTCCAGCGGCTGGTGGAGGGGGGCAACACCGTGGTGGTCATTGAACACAATTTGGATGTCATCAAGACCGCCGACTACCTCATTGATCTGGGACCAGAGGGGGGTGCAGGAGGCGGCACCGTGGTGTGCTGCGGCACTCCGGAGCAGGTGGCCCAGTGTCCCGAAAGCTATACAGGTCGTTACCTGAAGCAAATTTTAGAGAAAGACAGAGGAGTTTGAGAGATGGATTTGATGAAATGGCTCACCACCGACTTAAATGGAGAATTTCTCCTGACCTTATTGGTGTCCATGGTTCCGGTGATTGAGCTGCGGGGAGGCATTCCCTTTGGTGTAGCCGCCGGGTTGCCGGTATGGGCGGCATATCTGGCCGCTGTGATTGGAAATCTGCTGCCGGTGCCCTTTATTGTGGTGTATATCCGCCGGGTTTTTGTGTTTATGCGCCAGCATATGCCCCGGCTCAACCGTCTGGTGGATAAGATGGAGGAGAAGGCCCACCTGAAAAGTGCTTCGGTATTGAAGTATCAGTACCTGGGCCTGGCTATTTTTGTGGCCATTCCCCTGCCTGGTACCGGAGCTTGGACTGGGGCATTGGTGGCCGCCTTCCTGGACATGCGCTTGAAGCGCGCCTTTCCCTCCATTGCTGGCGGCGTGCTTTCCGCGGGTCTCATCATCAGCATTCTCTCTTACGGAGTCAAAAGTCTCTTTTAAGCGGGATGTTGTGTGACCGCCCCCTGCGTTTGGGCATAGAATGACCCAAAGGTGGTGGTTGCTTGTGGGAATGTATCTGGTTCTGGGACTTCTGGCGGCCCTGGGACTGCTGGGATTGTGCTGGCTGGTTCTGGGCAGGCTGCTCATGCCCATTCCCCTGGCGCTCACCGTCTCGCTGACGGGATATGGAGATGGGGAGTGCCTGGAACAGGGAGTCAAAGCGCTGCACTGGCTGCGGCGCACCGGCCTGTGGCGGGGTGAAATTGTCATTCGAGATGGAGGCATGTCCCCCCAAGGGTTGGCGGTGGCCCGCCGACTGGTGCAGGACTGCCATGCACAACTGTATATTTAGGACAACAGATGCCCCCCAGAAATCTTCTGGGGGGCATACAAGAAAGGAATGGTACCATGGAGATGAAACAAGCACTGGAACAACTGGAACAACTGCAAAAGAAGCTGTACGCCTACACGGCTGCACAGTCCTCGCTGTACTTAGACGGCGTGACGGTGGCCCCTCGGGACACCGCTGCGGGTCGGGGGGTGGCCCTGGGGATTCTGGCTGGGGAGCAGCACAAGATCCTTTCTGACCCACAGGTGGGAGAGATGCTCTCTGTGCTCAGCCAGGCGCAAGAGCAGCTTACCCCCGAGCAGCGCCGCCAGGTGGAGTTGATGGGCCGGGAGTATGAAAAGCTTTCCCGCATTCCCGCCCAGGAGTACATGGAGTACGCCATGCTGGTCAACGAGGCCAGCGACGTGTGGCACCAGGCCAAGGAGACCAACGATTTTCCTCTTTTTGCACCTTTGCTGGAGAAATTGGTGGAGTATAACCGCCGCTTTGCCGGTTATTATGACCCCAACAAGGCCCCCTACGATGCTCTGCTCAACGAATATGAGCGGGGAGCCAACATGGAACAGTTGGACCAGTTCTTTGCCGCTGTGCGGGACAAGCTGGTGCCTCTCATCCACGCCATTGGAGAGAAAGAGCAGCCGGACGTGAGCTTCCTCCACCGCCACTACCCAGTAGAGGATCAGCGGAAATTCTCCGACTACCTCATGGAGGTGTTGGACCTGGACCGGGCCCACTGTACCATCGGGGAGACGGAGCACCCCTTCACCCTGGGCTTCAACTCCCGGGACTTGCGCATCACCACCCACTACCTGGAGGACGATGTGGCCAGTTCCATGTATTCCGTCATCCACGAGGGAGGACATGCCCGCTACGAGTTGGATGTCAACCCGGCCTACGATTATACTTGTCTCAGTGGTGGCTCCTCTATGGGCGTGCACGAGAGCCAGTCCCGGTTCTATGAGAACCTCATTGGCCGCTCTCTGCCCTTTGTCCAGGCCATCTTCCCCAAAATGCAGGAGTTGTTCCCCCAGCAGCTGGGGGATGTGACCGCGGAGCAGATGTACCGGGCGGTGAATCGGGCCCAGCCCTCCCTCATCCGCACTGAGGCGGATGAACTCACCTACTGCCTCCATGTGATGGTGCGCTATGAGATGGAAAAGCAGCTCATTGGCGGTACTCTGGAGGTCAAAGATGTGCCTCAGGTGTGGAATCGGCTGTACAAGGAGTATCTGGGTGTGGATGTGCCCGACGATACCCATGGGTGCTTGCAGGATTCCCACTGGTCCGGCGGTATGATCGGGTATTTCCCCTCCTACGCGCTGGGCAGTGCCTATGGCGCGCAGATGCTGCGCAACATGGAGAAGGACGTGGATGTGTGGGGCAGCGTGGCCCGGGGTGATTTGGCCCCCGTTACCGCGTGGCTCACCGACAAAATCCATCGCCACGGCTGCATGCTGGAGCCGGCCCAACTGATACAGGCGGCTTGCGGAGACTTTGATCCCACGGTGTACACCGACTATCTCACCGAGAAGTATACCAAACTCTATAACTTGTGAGGTGAACGACATGGCGTGGACGCTGGAAGAAATCCAGCAGCAGAGCCGACAGGCGGTTACCGAACTGCTGGACGTGTCCGGCATGAAGCCGGGACAAATTTTGGTGGTGGGCTGTTCCTCCTCGGAGGTGGTGGGAGGTCACATTGGCAAGGCCTCCAGCCTGGAGACAGCCCAGGCCATCTTCCGAGGGGTGTGGCCGGTGGTGCAGGAGCGGGGTATCTTTTTGGCGGCCCAGTGCTGTGAGCACTTGAATCGGGCACTCATTGTGGAGCAGGCCTGCGCCGCCCAATACGGGTATGAGCCCGTGTGTGTGGTGCCCCAGCCCAAGGCGGGAGGCTCCTTTGCCACCACGGCCTGGAAAAGCTTTGACCAGCCTGTGGCGGTGGAGCATATTCGGGCCCACGGTGGTCTGGACATTGGAGGAACCCTCATTGGGATGCACTTGAAGGACGTGGCGGTGCCGGTGCGTCTGAGCCTGGACCACATCGGGGAAGGGCTGCTGCTGTGTGCACGCACCCGACCCAAGTTCATTGGGGGCAGCCGGGCGGTGTACGATGGAGACGCCAGGTAATCGCCTCTTTGTGGGGGCGGTGATTCGGAGAGAGCGACTGCGCCGGGATTGGAGCCAGGAGGGGCTGTGCCGTGGAATTTGCACCGTGTCCTACCTCTCCGAAATCGAGCAGGGTAAGGCAGAGGGCAGCGGCGAGGTGTTGCGTCTGCTCTTGGAGCGTTTGGATGTGCCCTGGTATGAGGACACAGAGACCCTAACGGCGGGGAAGAAGTGGGTAGAGTGCTGCTATGAGGCGGTGCTGTCCTGCGACCCAGAGGACCATGGTGATCTGGCCCCGGAGTTTGATGCCCTGGCACCTCGGCTCTCCAACAGCCCCTATGGGCTGGACGTGGCGGTGCTGCGGGGCTTTGTCCACCCGGAACAGGCTGTGGAGGACACGGAGCTGGAGGAGTATCTGGACCGCCGCCAGCTGGCCCTGTGGCGCGTACAGCAGCAGAGCTACCGAGAGGCTTTGGACCTGTACCCCTGCGCCTATACCTGGCTGCGGGCGGGAATGGACCACTATTTCCGGGGGGACAGCTACACCGCTGCGGTGGAGTGCCTGAGCCAGGCTTACCAGCGGTCCAGTGAGCAGGGCTATGTGCGCTTGATGCTGCTGTCAAAGATATATATGGGCAACTGCTACTGCGGTCAGTTCCAGTTGGAACAGATGGAGGAGCAGTACCGAGTGGCCCAGCGTCTGATCCAGGCTTTGGGGGATGAGAGCACTCTGCGCGTCATGAAATACAATCAGGCCTCGGGATACCTGGGGCGGGGGGAATACCAGAAGGCCTATGCGTATTTCTCCACCGTGGATCAGCCCATGGGGATGGAACTGCAAAAGCTGGCCCTGTGCTGTGAGAAGCTGGGGCTGATCGGAGAAGCCCTGGAGGCCCTGGATCAGGCAGACAGGATGAACTGGAGCATGGAGCTGGGCAGACAGATGTGCCATCTGGTGCGCTACCGCCTGGAGCATCCCGACTATCTGCATCACCCGGAATACGGGACGCAGCTCTTGCAGGTGTTCCAGGACTGCCAGACCCAGCTCCCCATCAGCTATGCGGCGTTCCACCTACCCTGGGTGCTGGAATGGTACACCGCCAATCGGCAGTACCGAAATGCCTATGAGCTTCTCTGGAATTTTCCCGTCAAACTGGATTTATAACCGAGTAAGGCCCTTCCTTTGGAGAAAATTTTCCCAAAGGAAGGGCCTTTTTCTGCCCTCGCCCCCTGTGCTACCATGGTGGTGAGGTGAAACACATGAGACAGACACTTTGGCTTCCGCCCTCATTTTGGCCATACAGCTGGTGAAACATGTGGAGAAGAGGAAGGCTCGGTTCTGAGAAAGGAGTTTTTCATGTCTGGTATGTACGATCAAATTCTCCCTCAAGAGCAGCACAGAGCGAAGAGCGGAAAGGTCAAATTGGGGCTGATTGTGGCACTGGCCGTAGTGGTGCTGGTCCTCTGCATGGTCCCTATGGTGCGCATCCTGGCCCACCAGTACCACTACAAGCAGTTTGTCTCCTCCCTGTCAGAGCAGACCACCCGGGCCTATTACAAGGAGAATCTACGGGCTGAGGTGGACGGAGCATCTCTGCGTATTACCGGGGACAACGCCTATGTCATCTACAACGCCATGTCCGCCCTGGGGGCTGGACAGATCGCCGGAGCACCGCCCCAGGAGGAGCCGGACGCCCGCCTGCACTACGGCACCTTCGCCACCATGGACCTGTGGGACGTGCCCCTGTCCGGGGATGGGGGGCGTAGCCGTGGGGTGTATGTGGAGTTTCACAGCAATGAGGTGGACTTTTCCTACATCCTCAACCGCACTGACATGGACTACCTGATGGGGGCCCTCTCTCCTGAGAAGAATACTCTATGGGAGGAGTAAAGCCAACAAAGGACTGCTGCAAAACAGGCGTGTGAAAAGACAGACTGAGTCACCCCAAAAGGGTTGCCCAGTCTGCCTTTTTGCTTTGAGGTTCCATTGACATGAAAAAACAAAAGCAAAATCAGGGTACCGTTGGTGGTTTATGAATGAATGTTCTCCAGCCCATGGGTCGTCAGCCTGGACGGGATGGAGAATGAAATGTATGTTTCTGGGATTTTGAGACAGAATACTAGAAAAGGAGGCGTACGCCATGCCCGTTCTCACGCTTTGCCTCACCACAGTGGGGTCCTTTGCCGTCCTGTTTCTGGTGGCGAAATTCATTGGTCACAAGCAGATTGCTCAGTTGGATTTCTTCGACTATATCACAGGTATCACCATTGGCTCCATTGCCGCGGAAATGGCCACCGAGCTGGAAGCACCGTGGAAACCGCTGCTTGCCATGGTGATCTATGGCGGGATTACGCTGTCCCTGAGCCTGGTGTCCAGCCACTTTCCCAGGACCCGGAAGTACCTCAATGGAACCCCCACCATTTTGCTGGACCATGGGAAACTGTACTACGAGAATATGAAAAAAGCCCGGTTGGATTTGAGCGAGTTTCTGGTCATGTGCCGGCAACAGGGGTATTTTGACCTGACCACCATCCAAACGGCAATTTACGAGTATAACGGGAAACTCACCATATTGCCGGTCACTGCCCAGCGTCCCGTGACCCCCAAGGACATGGCATTGACGCCGCCTCAGGAGCTGATCTTCACCGAGCTCATCATGGATGGCCGTATTTTGGAGGACAACCTTAAGCGCATGGGATTGGAGCGGACCTGGCTGGACATACAGCTCAAGCAGCAGCATATATCCTCGGCCAAAGAGGTGTTTTTGGCAGCATGTGACCGAAATTTGAAATTTGTGCTCTACAAAAAATAAGGACCGAGGCCCTCCGATGTGGATATACGCAGCCGGGGGCCTCAGTTTGTTCAGGGATGCACCCATCTTGACAACCGTCATAGAATATGGTAAAGAGAAAAACTCTTTGCACTGCATTACATCCCAATGGGATGCGAGATCAACAGTACAAACTGAGCAGGCGATGAACCGAAGGGTCATGGGGCCGGGCCTCCTTGTGTGGCAGCAGATGGTTTTTCAAACATCTGTGGGACAGTTGTATGTTCCACGGGTGTTTTTATTTTCACCGGTGGAACAGGATTATCTCAATGACGTGCTCATAAGGGACAAAACGACCAGGAGGGATCTTTTATGAAGACCAAGCGAGACAAGACAACCGAGACGACCGGGAGTATTCACCATGTGGACGAGGCAGCAGTGATTCGGAAGCTGTCACTATCCAGCATCATCGGGAATACCCTTTTGTCCGGATTTAAGATTTTTGCCGGTATTGCCGGACATTCCGGGGCCATGATTTCCGACGCCATCCACTCCTTTTCCGACGTCCTTACCACCTTCATCGCTCTCATCGGGGTGAAGCTGTCCCAGAAGGACGCAGACAAGGATCATCCCTATGGCCACGAGCGACTGGAGTGTGTGGCCGCCCTGTTTTTGGGGCTAGTGCTCATGGTCACTGGCTTAGGTGTGGGGAAAGTGGGCGTGGAGAACATTGTGTCCGGCCACTACGAGACCTTGACCATTCCTGGGGGAATTGCCTTGGTGGCCGCTGTGGTGTCCATTGTGGGCAAGGAGGCCATGTATTGGTACACCCGGTACTACGCCAAGCTCATCAACTCAGCCGCTTTCATGGCTGACGCCTGGCACCACCGGTCCGATACCCTGTCCTCCATCGGTTCCTTCCTTGGCATTGCCGGGGCTATGCTGGGCTTCCCAGTCATGGACTCCATCGCCAGTGTAGTGATTTGCCTGTTTATCCTCAAAGTGGCCTATGACATCATGAAAGATGCCGTGGTGAAAATGCTGGACACCTCCTGCGGGGAGGAGTACGAGGCCAACATCCGTGCCTGTGTGGAGGAGCAACAGGAGGTGAGAGGCATTGATGCTCTGCGCACCCGGATGTTTGGCAACCGGGTATACATCGATATGGAGATAGCGGTGGATGGGGACAAGAGCCTCAACGAGTCTCACGAAATTGCCGAGCGGGTGCACAATGAACTGGAGAGCAGGTTCAAGGATGTCAAGCACATCATGATCCACGTCAATCCCGCTGTGGAGGCTGTGACCACCGGGGAGGGACAGTAAGGTTCAGAGAAAAAGGGCATGTGGTCTTCGCGGACCACATGCCCTTTTAGCGTGTCGAAAACTTCAACTTTTTTCTTTTGGGGATGGAAAAACGTTTTCTCGCTTTTGGATGGGTTTCTTTTAACTGGGTGGAAATGACGGCTCAGGCCGGGTGGTGCATTCCGGTCTCAAGCCGCCGGAACAGCCGTTTGAGGGTGATGACGGCGGCAATACACAGAATGACTTCCGCACAGAACTGGGCCCAAGCCAGACCATACAGGGGGAAGAGGCGGTTTAGTATGTAAAGGGCTGGGATCTCCAGTACAATTTTACGGAGAATTGCGAAGATCAGGGAGTTGCGGCCCAGACCGCAGGCCTGGAATACCCCCACCGCCAGAAAGTCGGTGGCAAAGAAGGGAAGGGCCAGACACATGGAGCGCAGGAAGGTACTTCCGTATTCTACCACCTCGGGGGTGTTCATGAACATGGTGATCAGGTTGTGGCTAAAGAAGAAAAAGCAGGAGGTGAGCACCACCAGAAAGGCCACAGTGACTTGTCCAGTAAAGAAAATGCCGTGCTTCATACGGCGGTAATTTTTACTGGCAAAATTGTAGCTCACCAAAGGCATTAGGCCCTGAGACAGGCCCATGGCCACATACATGGGCACCATGTTGATTTTCTGGGCGATGCCCATAGCGGCCACGGCGTTGGCCCCAAAGGGAGCGGTGAAATTGTTGAGCACCGTCATACCGGTGACGTTGAGCAGGTTCTGAATGGAGGCGGGAACGCCTACCCCACATACCCCCTTAACAATGTCCGCACGGAAAGAGAAGTAGGAGGGGCGAATGCACACATAGGTGTTGCCGCGGCGCACCCAGAGCAGAATGAAGAAGTACAGGCAAGCCACACAGTTGGAGATGCAGGTGGCCAAACCGGCGCCGGCAGCTCCCATGTGGAATCCCCAGGGGAGGATGAAGATGGGGTCGAGCACAATGTTGAGCAGACATCCACTCATGGTGCCGATGCTGGCATGCAGGGCGGAGCCTTCCGAGCGCACCAGATAGGCCATGACCACGTTTAAGATGGCGGGGACAGCGCCCAGCCCGGTGGTCCAATTCAAATAGGAGATGGTGCCCTGGGTGGTTTGGGCATCCGCTCCCAGCACCACCAGCAGAGGGTCCCGAAACAGAAAATAGAGCAGGGAGAAGAGCACCCCACAGATGACGGAACAATAGAAACCAAATGAGGAACTCCGGTAGACGGTGTCATAGTCTTTCCGGCCCAAGGCGCGGCTCATCATGCTGGAACTGCCCACACCAAAGAGGTTGTTGATGGCATTGAAGGCCAACAGCACCGGTGCGGCCAGGGTGACAGCTGCATTTTCCACCGGGTTGTTGAGCATGCCCACAAAAAAGGTGTCTGCCAGGTTGTAGAGTACCATCACCAGGGAGCTCATTACCGTGGGGATTGCCAGAGATGCAATGGCACGGGGAATGGGGGTGGATTCAAAAAGCTGGGTTTTATCGCTGGTATTCAAGGGTATGGTTCCCCTCCTTCGAAGAAATGTTTTCCAACATTATACCGCTAAAATGCAAGAAGGGCAATATTTGTATGAATATGGTGCTGCATCAGGTACACACAACTGAAACAGGAATTTTACAAGAGCTAGATAGCTGTGAAGTGGGCATGGTACTATACTGAAGCAGAGGAAATGATCAAAGCAAGCAAAATCATGGGCCGGAGTGCGTGGAGAAGGACTCCGGTTCTGTATGAATTGATGGAGGAGTGGGGAGCACCATGTTGCCGTGTCAGAAAACTTGTCCGAACTACCAAGAGGGATGCCACAAGACCTGTGCCAACTGGCTGTTGTTTCAGAGAAAGCAGAAGGAGCAGCGGGAGGCCAAAAAGGCATACCTCCGCTATCATATGACCCGGTGTGCCCAGGAGACTCGCCAGTTGGAGAGTTTGCAGGTGCGGCGTCAAATCTGGTGAAGCTTGGATGAAACGAAGTAGCCGCCCTCCCGAAAAGGGAAGGCGGCTGCTTCTATGATTCCAAGGGGGGACTTGGGATCGACAAAATTAGGATTGCTTCTTGCGCTTGCCCATCAGATAGGCTGCACCGGACAGGGAAACGGACCCGGCAGCGGCCCAGGCCAGGAGATGGCTGGCATCTCCAGTGGCGGGAACGTCAGAAGGCTGTTTAGAGGGTTGCTCTGTGGGTTGTTCTGTGGGCTGTTCTGTGGGCTGCTCCGTGGGTTGTTCCGTGGGCTGTTCTGTGGGTTGCTCGGAGGGCTGCTCAGAGGGAGCGGGATCGGAAGCTGCGACCAGGCTCTGGATGGCTTTGGCCAGATTGGATACAGCGGTATCCACTTCGTCCTGGCTGGCCACAGGATTGTTGCAGACCACATTGGCCTGCGCCAGGGCATCTGCAAACACCTTCCAGCTGGCCTGGGTGTAATCGGCTTCCTGGTACTGAGCGGCGTCTGCAATGGCCTGGATCAGTGCAGCCTTCTCCACGGTGGGGGTAGAAGCCAGGGTATCCAGGGCGGCACGCAGGGCGGCGACTGCGTCAGTGGTGTCCTTGCTGTCCTCGGCGTACAGCTTCTGCAGCTGGATGAGAGCGTCAATCATTTCATTGACAACAGCGGCGGGCTTGCCGGTGACGTCCAGGGCCTCAGCCTCGGCGATGATGTCCCGGGCAGTGGTGTCCTGGGGAATCTGCTCATAGGTGAACTGCACCTCGGAGATCTGATACCAGTTTCCCTTGTCGGCAGTGAGGAGAATCCGCACGAACTTCACGGCAGTTTGATCGAACTGGAAGGTGAAGTCCAGTTTGCTGTTGTCCATCTTTCCTACGGTGGTCCAGCTCTCCTTGTCGGTGGAGATCTGAACGTCGGCACCATCGATGATGTCAGCCTGGACATCGGAGGGCTGGACAATGCGAATCTGGGACATGTTGACGGCCTGGGAGAAGGTGAACACCACTTCCTTACCCTGGGTTTGATTCATATTAAACCAACACTTGGTGTCCAGATTGCCGTCCAGCATGTTGTTATAGATGAAGTTTTCGTAGTAACCGTCGGTGGCCGTGATGGCGGGGGTATTGTTGTCGGGCAGCATCAGGGCGGCCTTGGCGGCGTTGAGGGACTCCAGAGCGGCACGGACGGCCTGGGCATCATCTCCCTTGGTGAACAGCACCTCCTCGGCGGCAGCCACGGCCTCCCGATACTGGGAGTATCCGGATTGATAGCCAATGTCAGTGAGGGGGAACTGGGTTTCCACATAGAGCGCGAAGTTGGTGACCAAAACGGCCTTGGCCTTGGCCTGCGTGAGGGCGGCCAGTGCCTCATCCACAGCCAACTGTTCACTGTCGGCCTGGTCGTACACCGCCTGGGCGGCGTCCAGTGCAGCCTGATACGCGGTGAACGTGGCAGGAATGTACTGCGAGGCGTTCAGTCGGTTGGCCAGCTCCTGTTCCAGGGCGGACTTGTCGCAGTTGAGGGTGTAGGTGAAGGTGTACTCCATGCCCTCCTTGGTGTAGGTGCCGGAGACGGAGCCCTGGGACACCAGTTTGTAGCCATAGATGTCGTCGGCAGTGAAGGTGTATTCATTGCCCACGGTGCCGTACTTGACCACATCCTGCTTGAGGACTTTTCCGGTGTCGCTGACATATTTCAGGGTAACCGTGCCAAGGGACTCAGAGCTCTGGAACTGTCCGGCATCCGGGAGGGTGGAGCCCTTTTCAAAGCCAGCCACATGACCCAGAACCTGGTAGTTCTTCTGGAACTGTGCAAAGTCGATGGTGGCATTGCTCTGGGTGTTCCAAGACTTGGAGGCCAGCGAACGCATCTCGTCAGCGATGTCAGAGGTCACCACGTCCTCGTCGCACAAGGTGGGATTGTCACACCAGATGGCCATAGCCGCGCCCTTGATGAACGGGTGATCGTCGGCGATGGTATTGGACTGGAATTGACCAGGCGTCCAATTTTCAAAAATGTTCTTGTCCTGGTTGAGCACATCAAAGGAGTGCTGCTCCCGGCCGTCGGTGGGCTTATCGTTGCGCAGCACATAGTAGAAGTAGCTGGCATTGATGTTGTAGATGTCTTGGTGACCTTTGTCGATAAAGGTCTGCAGGTTGGCAATGGCCTGGTTCCAGCCCATCTGAGACCAGAAGTCAATGCCGATGTAGTCGTGCATTTCGATGATCTGGGGAGTTTCTCCGTAAGCGCCGTTCTCGCCGTAGTACAGGCCATCGTTCCACACACGGGGCTTGAAGCCCTTGGAGTAGACGTGCTCGGCCAGATCGTTGAGGTACTTGGCCAGAACATCCTTCCACTGGGCGTTGGGGGCGATGGTCTCCTTGGCGTAGGCGTCCAGGACGCTCTTGTAGTCCGTGGTGAAGGGGGCTCGGTCGAACTCCATGTATTCATCGCCGCCAATGTGGAAGTCGGTGCAGCCCTCGAACAGCTCCATGTACTCATCGTACAGGCTATACATGTAGGCCACGGCCTCGGGGTTGGTCACGTCCAGGCCGGACTTGTAATGGGTGCCCTTGTTGCTGATCTGACCGTACTCAGGGTGAGCGCGGAGAATCTGATCCACATGGCCCGGGCTGTCAATGGAGGGGATGATTTTTACGCCATATTTGGCGGCTTCAGCCAGAATCTCCCGCACCTCATCCTTGCTCAGGTATTGGTCTGAGACGATGGCGGGGTCGGTCTCGCACTCAATGCGGAAACCCAGATTCTCAGAAAAGTGCATCTGGAGGGTATTCATTTTGAGGAAGGACATCTCCCGGATGGTCTGGATAAACCAGTCCTTGGAGAAGTACTTACGGCCGCAGTCCACAAACAGACGGCGCTCGGCCACATCCGGGTAGTCCACGATGGTGCCGTAGGGCAGGCCGCCGTTGGCCACCATGAAATTCTGAATGGTGCGCAGAGCGTACATCACAGCGTTTTCACTGGCGGCGGTGATGGTCACGCCGTTGGCCCCAATGTCAATGCGGTAGGCCTCTTCGCTGTTGGACTCCGCACAGATAGGATTCTCCGTGTCCAGCTGGATGAGCACATCAGCGGCGCCCACATCCTCCGCATTGGCATACACCATGGTGAAGGGGGTAGCGGAGACCACATTTTTCTCTGCAAACTCTGCATTGACCAGCTTAACCACCTCGGTCAGGCGGTCATTGGCCAGATTGGACTGGTTGGCCAACACGGCCAGGCGTGTGCTCTGGGACATCACCCAAGTCTGCTGGGCATCACTGACGGTGTACTGCTGCACGATGGGGGTGACCAAAGTGGCCAGTTCATCGCCGGAGCGCACTTGCAGGGTGGTGGAGGTGGGGGTGGTTGCCTGCGCACGGGGAAGGGTAAGAGGAGCGGCCAAACTAAATGTAAGAGTGGCAGCCAGAGCCAGACAAGCCAGCTTTTTTGCATCTTGATTCATGGTTTTGCATCCTTTCCGGGATTTCTCAGCTCCATCCGCACAAGCGGGGAGGGAGTGTTATCCGTTGTGTTTTTTCTTTTGGTGAATCCATAGCAAGGACCCAGCACTGAGCAGGGCCACGAACACCCACAGCTGGATGACATAGGGGTCGCCGGTACCGGGGACTTCCTCAGGCTGTTGAGAGGCCTGGGGTTGATCCGAGGTCTGGGGGTTGCCGGAGGCCTGGGGTTGATCCGAAGTCTGCGGTTGGTCCGAAGGCTGGGGCTCTTCCGAGGGTTTGGGCTCCTCCGAAGGCTGAGGTTGAATGCTCACCAAACCATCCATGGCGGCGTTGAGTGCAGCCAGAGCGGTTTGAACCTGCTCCAGGGTGGCATCCTCCTGCGCCAGAACGGCTTGGGCCTGGGCATAAGCCTGGGCAAAGACGGCCCAAGATTCCGCGGTGTAATCCCCTTGCTGGTAGCCGGCAGCCTGATTTACCGCAGCCTGAAGCTGGGTTTTGTCCACGGGGGTGGGGGGAGTTTCGGTGTCCAACTCAAACGCAGCGGTGATGACTACGTCTTCGGCAGGCATCAGGAAGCTGGTACCCTGCATAACGGTGTCATTGTACTTTAGAGAGCCGTCCTTCAGGCGGTAGCCTTCGGCGGGCGTCACATACACATTCACCTTGGCCCCCTCTTCATAGTTGGAGGCATCGGTGGTGATGGTGCCGTTGGCAATACCATCGGCGATGGTCAGGCTGTGGGTGCGGGCTACGGTGGCGGTGTCCACGCCGAACAGACGGCATTCGTAGATACGGGTGGCAGGGTAGGGGACATTGGGCTGGCAGCCATCGTTGATGTACAGGCGGAAGTAGCGGGCGGTCACCGGCTCAGTAAAGTTATAGTTGGTGATGTTCTCGGTGTTGTTGGTGTACTCCGCCACAATGGTCCAGTTGGCATCGTTGCCCAAGTAGGCCTTGTCCTGAAGCTGTTCAGGTGTGGCGTTGGGGTCCTTGAGCACCTGGAGGGAGTAGTGGGAAGAGATGTCCAGCTCATGCTCCACACCGGCGTTGACCAGCTGCCAGGAGGAGATGGTCTTGTCCGCGCCCAGATCGAAGGCCACCCACTGGTCGTAGCGGGTGTTGTCGCCGGGACACCACTTGGAGCCGTCTTCGCTTTCATCAAAGAGGTTTTCCGGGCCACCGCCCACGCCGGGATTGCCGGAGCCGGCCAAAACATTCGCCCCATAGGCCTGGTTGGTGGGAATGGTGGGATCCACATACACCCGATCGGCCACCTTCACTTCCACCTGGGCGGATACGGTGGGATTGTAGGCAGATACGGCCTTGACGGTAACGGTGGGGGAGAGTTCATTGGTGTCCATGGTGAGAATGCCATTGAAGTTCATGGTGGTGCCCTCACCGGAGTTGCCTTCCACAGACCAGATCACGTCGCCCAGGTTTTTCCCCGTGGCGGTGACTTGGGCGGTGAACTGGCAGGTGGTGCCCTGACGGACCTCCACGGACTCATTGGGGAGAATCTCCACCTTCTGAATCTGGGCAGCACTGGTGTCCAGAGCGGTGACGTCGAAGTCAGCAATGGCACTCATGGCGGTTTCTACAAAGGCCTTCATCTTGCCGTTGGAGGGCTCAGCCTGCCAAGTGCTGTAGTAGATGTCCGCACCGGAGCCTTCCAGGGCGATGATCTCATAGCGAGGATTGCGGTAGATGCTCAGACGCTCATAGGCGGCCTTGGCTAGGTAGTAGCCGTGGGTCTGCACCAGAGGATCGTCGGAGGACACCACAGCCATGGCGCCGCCGATGGCAGCGGCCATATCATAGAGCTTGTTGAAGGCGGGCTGGGCTTCCTTCACCAGCAGGCGCTCCACGGGATCGTCGCTGTTGGCCAGGGTCTCCAGTTTCTCAATGGAGGCCACGATCTCATACATTTTGTCCATGAGGTCGGCGGCTGCAGTCTGGCTGCCGCTGCCATACTGGGCATAGAGCCGAGTCAGTTCGGTGGGCTCATAGCTGGTGTTGAGACTGCCATAGGCCACTTTTAAGGCCTGGGCCAAGTCCGGGTCGTCAGGGAAAATGCCGTCAAAGCAATGTTCCCAGTTCTCCATGGCGTCAAAGGCGTTGGGGTTCCAGGTGTAATCGGCAATGCCGAAGAAGGCCACCTTGGAGGACTCGGAGTAGTTCATGGGGTTGGACAGCACACCCTTGAGGCTGGTGGGGTTGGAGTCCAGGGTGTAGTAGTGGTTGATGGGGTTGGTATAGTAGACGTTGTCCAGGTTGTCGTTGACAGGATAGTTCCACCACAGCACAGGATCTCGGCCAATCCAGTTTTTGAAGGTGGTGGCTGAGGAATTGCTGATGCTGGAGAATACGTCGTTACCGGTGAAACAGATTTCAATGTCTTGGTGCACCTTTTGGAACTTGGGCATGTAGGTGGAGGCCCCGCTGGACCCGGTGGTGTACCAGGCGGGCGTGAAAAACAAAGGCTTCACCATGTCCTCCGCGGCAGCATCGGCTGTGTTGTAAGTGTCGTACAGACGCTGTTGGGTGGTGTTGAGCATATAGATCTGCATATCGCAAGTGCGAGCCGCTTCTTCATTGGAGATGTCATCCACAAAGATGCCGAACTGACGCACGCCCAGATCATACATGTCCGCAAACTTGGCCATCAGGCGGTCCACGCCCCCATTGACGGTGGTCTCATTGGTGAAGTCAATGGGCTTTTTCATGGCGGGGTGGGCCACCCACACAAAGTCCACGTTGCAGGCAGCGGCCTTCTCGGCAAACTGCTGCATCTCACTGCGGGTACGGATGCCAATGGCGGCCTCCTCCTCGGTGACGGTCTCGGGATAGTCCTCGTCCCACTGGCCCAAATGGTAGGGATCGGTCTTGGGCCCGTAGAGGAAGATGTTCATTTTGTACCGCTTGGCAAAGTCAAACCAACTCAAGGTGCCCTCCACACTCCAGGGATAGCCATAGTAGCCCTCGACGCAGCCACGGTATTTCTGGAAGGCGTAGTCCTCAATGGTGGAAATCTTCATCTGACGGTCGGTGGTCTGCTCCAGCATCAGATCCAGAGTGGCCAGACCGTAGTAGGCAGCGTCGCTATCCTTGCCCAGGATCACGATGTCACCGGAAGAAAACACCTTCACCACATGCATGTCGTATTTGTTGGCGCCGTCGGCAAATACATCCTTGGGTACGTCTGCATGGGTATCTGCAGCATCCCCAGAGCCATGGACACCCACAAACAGGTTGGTGTTGGTCTGAGAAGGCTCATCGGCATAGACAGCGGTGAGGCCGTTGTCCGAGAGTACCTCGTCAATGCGGGCCTTGGTCACAGCATCAATGCCCTCCCCTTTGATGACGGTGATGGTATCGGTGAGCGAGATGGTTCCCGTCTCATCGGTCACTTTCTGGGGAATGGGGTAGATGGTGTAGTTGCTGTCAGGCCCCGCAGGGGTGTCATCCTTGGAATTATAGACAGCAAGCTCAAAAATAGAGACAGACTTCCAATCTGCCTTGTCGTAGCGGCTGACATACACCCGCAGATAGCGGCCCACGCCGGGAGCGGTCAGGCTGACGCTCTCGTCCTTTGTGACGGGATCGGAGTTGCGCTCGAACACGGTGGTCCACTTCTGGGCGTCGTCGGAGACCTCCAGCTTGTACTCCACCACGTTTTGCTGCTCCCAAGTGATGTCCACCGTATCAAAGGTGGTGGAAGCTCCGAAATCCACTTGTAGCCATTTGGGAGAGGTGCCGGCAGAGTCGGCGTTGCTGGCCCAGCGGGTGGATGTGTTGCCGTCTACGGCCAGATTAGCGGTAAATGACGTGCCATCCTCCACGTCGCTGGCGGTGGCGGTCTTGTTCAATGCCAAGTTGGTGTTTGCAGCTCGTGTTGAGGTGGCTTGCAGGCCCAGCGCAGGAATGCTGGAGGCCAAAAGGGATACCGCCAAAACCGCACTGGTGACACATTTGAGTATTGGTTTCAAAATAGTTCCTCCTTCACAGTGAAAACTCCTCTTTGGTGTGATGGTTCGACTCCCGCCTCCTGTTCGGATGAATTTGGTAAAGGGGACAACTGGCTGGATAAAACAAAGCAATACATGTAGTTGTGTTAAAAAACAATAACCCCGCCGAATGGCAGGCAGAGGAGCGGGGATCCTATGGTTGGTTGAGGATTATACTCAAGTATGCCTGGCCGTTTCGTGCGGGGGTGGTACTTTGTGCGAGGATGTCATGTCAGTCTGGCGCATCGGTGTGATGCAGTGCCCTTTCCCAGACCATTGTAGACGCTGGAGTAAACAAAGTCAACAATAATTTTTTGATATATGGATATGGAACTGTGCAAAATATGTCGGATGGGTTTCGGAGAAAAAGATGACGAAATGGATAGATACCGGACTGCCATACGATGTGGGATGGCGTGATGGAGGGACAGATGCTGGGGACGCGTGCGGCACAGGGACGGGGAGATCCGTGTGCGTCAAGCATAAAAAAACACGGTTGGTAGAGAGGAAATTCAGCGTTTTTTAGAGGGAAAATCCAGGGAAAATTGTGGACAGGATACGGGAAAACATGGTATATTATCTAATCGGGTGAATATACACAGAATACCAAGAGAAAAGGGAGTTTTATTTCGTATGAGCAAAAATGAACACCAAAAGAGTCCCCAATTGGATGCAGACTATTCGCTGGAGGCAGTCCCCGCATCCGCCCGCAAGGGCTTTTGGAACATGTTCTTCGTCATGCTGGGCTTTACGTTCTTTTCCGCCAGCATGAGTGTGGGAGCTAAGTTGGGCAACGGCCTGGATCTGTCCGGCTTTGCTTGGGCGTGTTTGATTGGCGGTCTGATTTTGTCTGCCTACTGCGGGATTCTGGCCTACATCGGTTCGGAAACCGGATTGACCATGGACCTGTTATGTCGGAGAACCTTTGGGGAAAAGGGTTCCTACCTGTCCTCGGCCATTTTGGGCTTTACCCAGATTGGCTGGTTCGGTGTGGGCGTGGCCATGTTCTCCATTCCCGCCGCACAGCTGCTGGGGGTCAACGAGTGGGCTCTGACTATTGTGGCTGGCCTGCTGATGACTGCCACCGCCGCCACTGGCATGAGAGCCCTGGAGATTGTCAGCTATATTTCCGTGCCCCTCATTGTGGTTCTCGGCATGTACTCCATGGTGACGGCAACGGGAGAGGGGGGCGGACTTGCCGCCATCTTTGCCCAGTCTGCCGGTGGCATTTCTCTGGTGACCGGCATTGGCTATGTCATTGGCTCCTTTATTTCCGGAGGTACGGCTACCCCCAACTTCATCCGTTTCGCCAAGAACAGTAAAATTGCCGTTTGGACCACCGTTATTGCATTTTTCCTGGGCAACACCCTGATGTTCTGCTTTGGAGCTGTGGGCGGAGCCTTTACCGGGAAAGATGACATCTTCTACGTGATGATCGCCCAGGGATTGGCCATTCCTGCGCTGATTGTGTTGGGGGCCAACATCTGGACCACCAACAACAACGCATTGTATACCGGCGGTCTGGCCATCTCCAACGTGTCTGGAGTGCGGATGAAGTTTACCACTTGGATGGCCGGTATCGTGGGCACCGCCCTGGCCATCTGGCTGTACTGGAACTTTACGGGCTGGTTGAACATCCTCAACTGTGCCTTGCCTCCCATTGGAGCCATTGTCATTCTGGATTTCTTCAAAAACCGCGGCAAGTTCCGCTCTGCCCAAAAGAGTGTGGCGGTGAACTGGTTCAACATAGCCGGTATCGTGGTGGGTGCAGTCGTGGCTAACGTGTTCCCCTGGGGCATTGCTGCGCTGAATGCCATGATTGTAGCTGCCATCTGCTTCTTCCTGGGGGAGCTGGTGGGGAAAAAACACTGAAATAAGAGAGGACGGGATCAACCATGCTGTTTCAGAAGCTGCACCTGGGCAATGCCCAGGAGACGGTGGACATCCGAGTGACGGATGGCAAGTTTGAACACATCGCTGCCCACTTGGACCCCCTGCCTGGGGAAGAAGTGGTGGCGGACTGCGCTGGGAAAATGGCGCTACCTCCTTTTGTGGAGTCTCATGTGCACCTGGACACCTGCCTCACCGCCGGTCGTCCCCGCTGGAACCTCAGCGGCACCCTTTTCGAGGGGATTCAGTGCTGGGAAGAGTACAAGCCGTCCCTGACCCATGAGGATGTGAAGGCCCGAGTCAACCAGGCCATTCGCATGCAGGCGGGAAATGGCATCCAGTATGTGCGCACCCATGTAGACATCAACGACCCAAAACTCACCGCCCTGAAGGCCATTTTGGAGCTGCGGGAAGAGGTGCGGGACTACATGGACATCCAGATCGTGGCCTTTCCCCAGTACGGCATCCTCAGCTACCCCAACGGGGCCAAGCTGCTGGAGCAGGCCCTGGAGATGGGGGCAGACGCTGCGGGAGCCATTCCCCACTTTGAGTTTACCCGGGAGTATTCCGTGGAGTCTCTGAACATCTGCATGGACTTGGCTGCCAAGTACAACAAGTTGGTGGATGTCCACTGCGATGAAATTGACGACGAGGCCTCCCGTGGCCTGGAGACCCTGGCCACCCGGGCCTATGAGATGGGAATGGGGGAGATGGTTACCGCCTCCCACACCACTGCCATGCACAGCTACAACAACGCCTATGTGATTCGCCTGATGCGGCTGTTGAAGCTGTCCGGGATCAATTTTGTGGCCAACCCCTGTGTCAACGTCCACCTGGGTGGACGCACCGACACCTATCCCAAGCGCCGCAGCATGACCCGGGTCAAGGAGTTGACCGAGGAGGGGGTCAACGTCTCCTTCGGCTCCGATGACATCTTCGACCCCTGGAATCCCCTGGGCAACTCCAAAATGCGGGATCAGGTGTTCATGGGCTTGTATACCGGCCATATGCTGGGCTATGAGGAGATTGTCAACTCCTACCGCTTCGTCACCACCAACGCCGCCCGCACCCTCCACCTGGGGGATGCCTACGGCATCCGGGAGGGCAACGACGCCAACTTCATCATTTTGGACGCTGAGAATTGGTATAACGCCCTGAACTTCGACGTCCATGTGCTGCGCAACTACCGCAAGGGAAAGCTGATTGCCAGAACAGCTCCGCTGGATCAGAAGGTATTTTTCTAATTCGTTGCAGAACAAGAAATTCCCACGGAAATCGGACGATTTCCGTGGGAATTTTGTCATATCAAGGCAGAGCCATCCAATCCTCCAGGGGGAGGTGCTGGGTGGAGGCATCCGGGTCATAGATCAGAGTATCGTCCTCCTTGCGGAACACATAGGCAAAGCGTCCCTCGTTGGTGTAGAGAGTCACGGTGTCCTGGGTCTGCTCATAGGGCCCTGTGGCGGCGTAACTCATGAGGATGGAGGGGGACCAGCAGAACGTGCCGTCGCTGCCCAGGTGCAGGTAGGGGGAATCCAGGCCGGTGGGGGAATCGTTGGCCGCCAGGGTTCCGGGGGTGTCCGTCCCCACATAAGTGGCCAGTGTAGTGCGGCTCTCATCGCCGTAGAACAGGTGGATGATCTCAGCCCCACTGCCCTGATACCCGCCGCTGCCGTCTTTGTGCATGGGCTGGATCGCCAGGTGCAGATACCACCCGTCGATGCTGCCTGCACCCTGGTTGGTGTAGGTGATGGACCGCTCCGAACCATCTGGAATTCCCTCCTCGGTTTGGACAACCATATACCCATCGGCCTCAGGGGATAGGCGACGAATTTCCTCCTGGGGCAGATACTTCAACGCCTCCAAATAAATCTGTAGATTGTATATGCTGGTTTGCCAGGGCCACACTTGGGGGGAGGTAACAAAATACTGACCTTCATCCACGAAGAGCCGCAGCTGTGCGCTGTGGGTCTGTTGCTGCTGCACATAGAAAAACCGGATGGCACCGTCACCTTGAAATTGAAAGTCAGAGGTCAGCAGAAGCTCAAACTGATCTGCGTTGACGCACAGGACAGAGCCGTCATTGAGACCCGCTATGTCTGCAATCTGATCCACCATCTGTTGTGGGGCTAAATCGGAGATCGATGTACCCTGCATGGGAAACTTGCGGCTGGTGAGGGGATTGCTCAAAAAGCACACCCCCACCAGGGCGCAAACCAGCACCGAGGCGGTGATCACCAGAAGAGTGGGCCGTCGGTAGCGCAGCACGGCCTTTACCCGCTGTTTCACGCCAACCTCCCCAAAGGCCAGGGGACAGGCGGCCAGGGTCACATGGTGGACGCTGCAGGTGAGCAGGGCCTGGGAGTAATCCGCCCGCTCCTCACAGCTGAGGGATTTTACCACCTTTTCGTCACAGGCCAGCTCAATATCCCGGCACAGCAGTACATAGGCCACCCACATCAGCGGGTTGAACCAGTGTACGCACAGCAGAACGTAGCCCAGCAGCTTCCACCAGTGGTCTCGGCGCTGGATGTGCGCCTGTTCGTGGGCAATGACGGCGGACCGGGTGGCATCATCCAGTCCATAGGGCAGATAAATCCGAGGTCGGAACACTCCCATGACAAAGGGAGAACTGACCCGTTGGCACTGGAAAATGTGTGGTTGTATCTGTACGCCCTCCTGTACCATCTGGTACAGACGCAGATAGCGAATGGCGGCATATCCCAGCAGGGCGGCCGCTCCCATCACCCAGAGCACCGCCAATACCGGAATCCAAATTTCCAGGAGGTTGGGGGCGGCCTCCGGGCCGGTGGCAGTGGCTTGGGACAAGACCGGGTTGATGGTCTGGTTTAGGGTGGGAAAGCCGGTGTGAATGGTGGGGGTGGGGTCCGTCAAAATGGTGGGGGAGATGGTCTGGGCACTGGGGATGAGGCTCCAGGCGCTCTTCAAAGAAAAGAGACACACCAGACGTACACCAACCAGCCCCCATAACAGCACCCGCACCCACTTGGGACTACGGGACAGCACCATGCGCAGGACAAGCACGGACAGAATCAGCCAGCTGGCGGAGATGTTCAGGTTTACCACATGCAGAAATGATTCGGACACGATAGGGCCTCCTTTCAGAGCTGGACGAACTTCTGCGCCGCAGATGGCTCCGATCTACTGGATTAGACTACTATGTAAATCTAACAGATTAGACTAAACTTGTCAAGGGGGGAGAGGAAATATCAGGGAGGAAAGGTGGGTATAACAGATAAAAACTCCCCTCGGCACCCGGTGTGGGATACCAAGGGGAGTTTAACATTGAAACGTTCAAAGAGAATTACTTCTTCTGCACGTACTTCAAGCAGTCCAGAGTAACGGCCACCAGGATGATGATGCCGGAGAACACGAACTGCAGGTTGGTGTCGATACCCAGAGTGGTCAGGCAATAGGTCAGGGCGGTGAAGATGCACACACCCACCACGACGCCGGAGATCTTACCGATACCACCGGTGAAGGACACACCGCCCACCACGCAGGCGGCGATGGCGTCCATCTCCCAGCCTTGGCCGTAAGCAGCGGAACCGGAGCCCACCATGCGGATACATTCCAGCCAAGAGCCAAAGCCGTAGAGGATACCAGCCAGGATGAAGGCACCCACGGTGACAGCAAAGACGGAGATACCGGACACGGAAGCGGCCTCGGGGTTGCCGCCCACGGCGTACAGGTTTTTACCAAAGGTGGTCTTGTTCCAGATGAACCACACGATGACCACGGCGGCCAGAGCCCACAGAATGATGGTGGGGAACTTGCCGATCTTGGGGATAATCATGTCAGGGATGGTGATGTCGATGGCACCGAAGGACACACCCTTGGTACCATAGGTAACCAGACCGAAGATGACCAGCATGTTGGCCATGGTGGAGATGAAGGGGTGCATCTTGAACTTGGCGGTAAAGAAGCCTGCGATGGTGGTGAAAATGGTGCACAGCACGATGCAGACCACCAGAGCCAGGATGATACGGCCCACCACAGGAACGCCGGTAAAGTCGAAGATGTGACCAAACACAGAACCGGTGTTAATGCCGTTGTGCATGATAATGGTGGCAGCAGTCATACCCATACCCACCATACGGCCAACGGACAGGTCGGTACCGGCCAGCATAATCAGGCCGGCCACGCCCAGAGCCAGGAACATACGGGGAGAGGCCTGCTGGAGGATATTCAGCACGTTGTTCACCGTCAGCAGCTGTACGCCCTTGACGGCGGGAGTAATGAAGCACATCGCAATGAAAATCACAGCGATGGCCAGATACAGACCGTTCTTCAACAGGAAGTTCCGGGAGTTGAAGGTGTAGCGATAGTTCTCCACCTTTTGAGCCATGCTCTCTGCGAAGGTGAACTTGGACATGCGCAGCATGTCGATGAGGTGGTACTTGTGGTCAAAGGCAGCATGCCGACGATCCTTGACCTCCTGCAGATCCTTGGTCAGCTGCATCTTGGCATCAAACAGACGGTTTTTGTGGACATATTTCTCGTCCTTGATCTCATGAGAATCGGTGAGCTTAGCCAGCGTCTTCTCATGATCCTGCTGGAGTTGTGCCACGGTGGCGCGGTACTTCTCCTGTGCGAAGGACTTCTCTGCCGCGCAACTGGCCACAACATGCTGATAATAGTCTGTGTTAAAGTGGGACTTCAGATAGGTTTCCGCGTCGGCAATGAGTTTGTCGATCTCGCCCTTGTTTTTGGCTTCCACGGCCTTGGCCTTGGCCAGATCCTTCTTCCACTGGGAAGCGATGGAGTCTTTCTCATTCTGGGTGTAAATGCGATCCCGCTTCAGGTTGTCCAGATTATTCTGGATATCCACGACCTTGTTGGTGCCATCTGCACGCAGGGCGTCGATTTTTGCCTGAATGCTGCCGACGTACTCGTCGATGGACTGGCGGAGTTTGGCCTCCTGCTCAGCCGTAAGAACATTTGTATTCACTGGTGCCATAAGCAACTTCTCCCGTTATAGGTATTTTGCACTGAGTCTCAAGAGCTCTTCCTGGTCGGTATCCTTGGTATTGACGATGCCGGAGAGACGTCCGTTGGACATCACGCCGATGCGATTGGTGATACCGAGGATTTCAGGCATTTCGGAGGAGACCACGATAATGGTCTTGCCCTGCTTTGCCATGCGGATGATCAGCTCGTAGATCTCATACTTTGCGCCCACATCGATGCCGCGGGTGGGCTCGTCCATCATAAAGATCTGGGGTTCCCGCTCAAGCCAGCGACCGAAGATGACCTTCTGCTGGTTGCCGCCGGAGAGGCTGGTAATCATGTCATCGGGGCCCATACACTTGGTTCGCATGGTGCGGATTTCCTTGCTGGTGGCCTTCACCATCTTGGGGTCAGACAGGGACAAACCACTTTTGTATTGGTTTAGGTTGGCAATGGTGGTATTGAAGGTCAAATCACACTTGAGGAACAGGCCGTTGGCTTTGCGTTCTTCGGTAATCAAGGCAAATCCGTGGTCAATGGCCTCCTTGGGGGTATTGAAGTTCATCAACCGGTCGCGGAAGTACACACGGCCAGAGGCGCGGGTACGCATGCCAAAGATGGTCTCCAACAGCTCGGTACGGCCAGCGCCCACCAGACCGTACAAGCCGAAGATCTCGCCTTCCTTAACATCGAAGGTGATGTCTTGCAGGTGAGGGGCAAACTTGGTGGAGAGGTGTTGCACGGACAAAATGGTCTTTCCCGGGGTGTTGTCCACCGGGGGGAACCGGCTTTCCAGGGAGCGGCCTACCATGGCGCTGATTAGTTCACCCATGTTGGTCTCCTTGGAGGGCTTGGTCATCACCAAGTTGCCGTCACGCAGCACAGAGATCTCATCACAGATCTCAAAAATTTCGTCCATCTTGTGGGAGATGTAGATCAGAGAGATGCCCTGTTCCCGGAGCATCCGCATCATCTCAAAGAGCTTGTCCACCTCTTTGACGGTCAGGGAGGAGGTGGGCTCATCCAGCACGATGACTTTGGCGTTGTAGGAGATGGCCTTGGCGATCTCACACATCTGCCGTTGTGACACTGACATGTTCCGCATGGGCTGGGTCAGGTTGACCGTCATGCCCAGCTTACGGAACAACTCAGAGGCTTTCTTCTTCATAATACCTTCGTCAACCACGCCCAGAGCGTTGACGGGGTAGCGGCCCAGGAACAGGTTGTCCATGACATTCCGTTCCAAACATTGGTTCAGTTCCTGGTGCACCATGGCGATGCCGTTTTCCAGAGCATCCTTGGGGCCGGAAAAATTGACTTCCTTCCCATTAAAATAAATCTTTCCCTCGTCCTTTTGGCAGGTACCGAACAGGCACTTCATCATCGTGGACTTACCGGCACCGTTTTCGCCCATCAGACCCATGACGGTACCTTTCTTGACATCTAGGTTGATGTGGTCCAATACACGGTTTCGGCCAAAAGACTTGCACATACCACGGATTGACAGGACAATATCGTCTTTTGCATCTGCCATTCTAGTTACTCCTGTTTACAGATTGACAGGTTAACCCTGCCGAAGGTTTCCACAAAACAAACTATTAGGGAGAATTCCTTCTGCCGAACAGGGAAGAAACCTTCTCCTGACGGAGAATTCCTTCTCCCTAATAGCGCATGTTACAACGGATTAGCGAACTGGAATTAAAGTGTTACCTACTTCTGCTTACTTCAGCAGGTTGGTGTAGGAAACAGCGTTGTCGGTCTTCACCATGTTGAAAGCGAAAGCATCGTAGGCGTCGGGGTTGCCCAGACGGTTGGTGATGTTGGACTCAACCTGACCGTCGCCGGCGATGTATTCAACCTTCAGGTTCAGCAGGTCGTCATACTTCTCCAGCAGAGGACGATAGGTGGAACCCAGGAAGTTATCGGAGGAGTTATAGATGTTCAGCCACACGTTCTTCTCAGGGCTGGTCTCCTTGCTCAACTGGTTGGAAACAGGCTTCCAAGTCACCTTGGAGTCCAGGAAGTCCTTGTAGTTATCAGCGGTAACAGCCACGTTCAAAGCGTAGTAAGAGCGCTCCTCCTCCACATATTTGTACACGTCAGAGCTCAGCTGGTTGCCGGCCTCGTCAGCGGTGCCGATACCAGTGTCCATGTTCACGCCGTCCAGAGCGTTGCGGATCACACGCAGGGTCAGGTAAGCCTGCACGTCGGCGTGCTGGCTGATGGTGCCGCCGTAACCTTCGGCGATGGCAGCCACAGCGTCGGAGTTGGCATCATAGCCAAAGGTGGGAACCTCATTGGCCTTGGACCAGGAGTTGAACATGGACATGCCCATGCCGTCGTTGTTGGAGGCAACAACATCGATCTGGTCGCCGAAGGAAGAAGCCCAAGTGGTGAGGGCGTTACCGGCGGTACCGGCATCCCAAGTGGCACCGGCGGAGTTCTTCATCTCCTGAGAGGCCAGCTCACGGACGGTGTAGGTCTTGCCGTTCACTTCCAGCTTGCCGTCCTGAACGTGAGTGCTGGAACCGTCGGTGTTGGTGCCGACGGCCTCGCTGTCGACGTTGCCGTCAGCGCCCTTCACGGCAGTGCCCAGAGCGGAGCGGACACCGCGGGTACGGGCGATGGAGTCATTGTGGCCCACGTCGCCGATGGCCAACACATAGCCGATGACGCCGTCGCCATTCTTATCAATGGTGTCGATGTTGGCCTTGATGTAGTCCAGAATCATCTGGCCCTGGAGTTCAGCGCCCTGGTTGGCATCGAAGCCCACATAGTAAGTATCCTTGTTGAAGTTCAAAGCAGCGGTGTCCAGCTCACCAGTGGTGGAGTTGGAGGGCTGACGGTTAAACCAGACAACAGGCTTATCCTTGTTGGCGACGGTGGCGCTGTCGCCACCATCGGAGGTACCGGCCTCAGAGGTCTTAGGAGTGCTGGAACTACAGGCGGCCAGTCCCAGTGCCATGGTAGCGGCCAGAGTCAATGCAAGAGCTTTCTTCATAACGATTCTCCTTTACTCGTCTGGAATTTGATGGGGTGTCAGAATGCAGCCCCAACTTATGTACACAATAGTAAATAAATTCAGGTAAAAAAACAAGGGGAAAAATCACCGAAGAAAGGGCAAAAAATTATCCCAACTAAACAAGATGCGAAAAAAGAAAAGAGGATAATTGTACACTATCACCAATTTACTCGGGTTTCAAACGCAAACAAGGCTTTTTGACTGTCGATGGAGAAGAGGTTTGTGCGGTCCACAATACGGGTGGAGGTATCCATGGTTGCGGACAGATCTTTGCCTTGCCCGGTCAGGAGCTTGTAGGCGCTTTCCACACCCAGATACCCCATGGCGTAGGGATTTTGGACGATGAGGGCATCCACAGACCCATCCTGAAGTCCGTCCACGGTGTTTACATTGGAGTCAAATCCCACCAAAAACACATCGTCAGACATGGATTTGGCCTGAATGGACCGGGCAGCACCCACGCTGGTGGGTTCGTTGAAGGCCAAGAGTACATTGATCTCCGGGTGTTGATCTAAGAGCACGGTGGTGTCGGATTGGGCATATTGGGCATCCGCCAGGGTGTTGACCACAGATACCACTTCGGCGCGGCCGCTTTTGGTAAAGGTTTCTACGGCGCCCCGTTCCCGCTCCTGGCCGTTGGCGCTGCTGATGTCATAGTTGATAATCCCCACGGTCAAAGTTCCAGGCACTCGTTCCAGGGCGGCCTGGGCGGCCATTTGTCCGGCGGCATAGTTGTCGGTGCCGATGTAGGTACTCACAGCCTGGGAGTTGACATTGCTGTCAATGGCCACAATTTTCACACCCGCCTGAGCGGCGGCGTCGATGGCGGGGGCATTGTTGTCATAGTGGATGGCGGAAAAGACCAGGGCATCGCTTCCGGCCTCCACAGCGTCCAACACCATTTGGTTTTGTGTCTCATAATCCTCCTCGGTGTTGGGGCCGACGATGTTTAAGTTCAGGTTATATTCTGTGGCGGCGGCCTCTGCCCCAGCGAAGACGGAGAGCCAGAATTCCGTCTGGGTGGATTTGGCCACGAGGGTAACGGTATGCTGGGTGGTGGTGGAAATGGGGGAACAGCTGCACAGCAGGGAAAGTGCCAGAGCAAAAGCCGGACAAGCCCATTTATTTCCCTTCATAGTCTCCCTCCTTAATTTTAGGCATGCGGATTTCCACGCAGGTCCCCATATCCGGTTTGCTGGTGATGGTCAGGCCATACTCCTTGCCAAAATAAATTTGCAGGCGGTCGTTGACGTTTCGTATGCCGATGCCAGAGCGCTCTTGGGGATCATGCTCCATAATGGCGACAATTTGCTCCTGACTCATGCCCACCCCGTCATCCATGACCCGAAAGACAATGTCATCGCCGTCCTGCCGGACATACACGTCAATACTGCCTTCATCCACCAGCAAATCCAGACCGTGATTGATGGCGTTTTCAATGATGGGCTGTAGGGTAATTTTATTACAAAGGTAGTCCAGACAGGCGGGGTCTACATGAAACTGATAGGTAAAGCGGTTTCGATACCGATACTTCTGAATTTGCAGATAGCTTTCCGCGTGTTCAATTTCTTTGGCAATGGGAATGAGTTCGTGGCCTTTGCTGATGCTGATGCGGAACAGCCGTGCCAGAGCATGTACCATTTTTACTGCATCCGCATTGCGACCCTGTTCGCACATCCAAGCAATGGAATCCAAGGTGTTATACAAAAAGTGGGGGTTGATCTGTGCCTGCAGGGCTTTCAATTCGGTCTTGCGCAGGATCACTTCTTCCTCCCGCACCGTGGTCATTAGCTGCTGAATGCGCATGACCATATGGCCAAAGGAGCAGGACAGTTCCTGCACCTCCCGGGTGCCTCCCACGGGATGATAGTCGAAGTGGTCGGCATCCTCCTCAAAGTTTTCCATGGCGGAGGCCAGGGCCCGGAGGGGACGACCCAGCAGACGGGAGAGCAGCCAGCTGGTGAGGATGGAGATGACGAGGACGATGGCAGCGCCGAGAATGGTCATGCGGATCATCTCGTTGACGTTTCGCCCCACCAATTCGTCCACATAGCTGACACCCACCACACGCCAATCACTCCCTTCTATACTGGTCAGGGAATAAATGACGGTGTCATTGGCGTGAGCCCCGTCTGGCAACTGCGCCAGATGGGCCGTATCCTCGTTTTTCAGACCGGAGTAGAGCAACTGCTGTTGGGGGTGGTAAACCATATTTCCGTTCCGGTCCATCAAAAAGCAGTACCCACGTTGCCCGATGCTGACACTTTGAATGTAGCTGGAAAGGCTGGAAAAACTCAAGTCCAGAGAGACCCAGGTGGCGGTGCTGTGCTGGGGAAGGGGGGAGGTCATGGTGACCACCCAGGGATAATACCCCTCAAAGATACTTTCCACATGGGGGGTGGACATGTAGGCAGAGTCGGATGTGTGGGCCTGCTCCAAATCGAAGGACAGATTTTGCAGAATGTGCTCCTTGGGCTGGTGGTCAGGGGACCAGCACTGGAGCAGTTCCCCCTGTTCGGAGTAGCTGGTGACTGCCACCACATCCGGGCGGAATTCCAGAAAGGCGGACAGAAGTTCATCCCGACTGGCATCATCTTCCGTCATAGACTGTTTGACCAACTCCATGGCCTGCTGCATGTCGGATAAGTAAGCGGATACGGTGTTGGAGACCTGAGACACGGCTTGTACACTGTTGGTGCAGGCACTTTGGACCATAGCACCGCGGTATTGATGAAAAAACAGGAGAAGAAAACAACACGCCACAATGGAAACCACACCCACCACCGTGGCCACCAGAATGGTGGTGATGCGCAGACCGGTCTGAGAAAGTTTCCCGTTCAAGCGGTGACACCTGCTTTCTCCGACTCCAGACGGCGGCGCAGGGCGTTGGGAGATTCCCCACAGTATTTCTTAAAGCAGTAACTGAAATAATGCTGATCGGTGTAGCCGCACCGCCGGGAGATGTCCTGGATTTTCAGATTGGTGTTTACCAACAGCTCACGGGCCGCATCCATTCGTTTGCGAATGAGTATGTTGATGAAGGTTTCCCCGGCGTATTTTTTGATGCAGGCACTGAGGTGGTTGGGGCTGACATCCAACATGTTGCTGAGAGAAACCAGAGACAAATCCACATCCATATAATGTTGATCCAAGGTGTCCAGCGCCCGCTGGCACAGCAGGTGGCCGCCTTTGGAGGCAGGAGCCAGGTCGCTGATGAACTGCACGCAGCTTTCCCCAGGGTCCCCCTGACGCAAGGCATCCATGGCCTCCTTATAGGCGGTGTGCAGGGCGGTGAGGGAGCGGGCCATGCGGCTGACTCCAATGCGGCAGCGTTTGCTGAGAATGCGGTCCGCCATCTGGGCAATTTCGTCGGCCAGAATATGTAGGTACTCCTCAAAATCTGAGGGGTTGCCCAACAAAACCGAAATAACCTTTCCAGAAGCGTAAAAACTGACCCCGCGAAGGTATTTGGCGGCCAGATTATCCACGGAGGCCACGAAGGAGGGGGTGGTTCGGTTGGAGCCATCCTCTTCCAGCAGGCAAGTGACCATGATGGAGTAGCACGGCTGGTCCAGGTTATCCCGCAGCAAACCACACTGTCTGGCATAGGCTACGGCCTGATCCTCGTTTCCCAATTCGGCATAATCGTCCAGTACCAGGGGCATGAGCATACTGGCCTGAAGGTCTTGCCCTGTCCCTTGAGAGACGGCCTGGCGAAACATGGAAAACTGGGCATCTATTTTTTGGCGGATGTTGTTCAACTCCGCACCAAGGCCCTCCAATGTCAGGGGTTTGAGCATGTAACTGATGATGTTGTATTGGATGGCCTGTTTGGCATACTCAAAATCATCATAGCCACTGAGAAAAGCGATGTTGGTGGCAGGACGCACCTCCCGCACATGGCGGGCTAGTTCAATGCCAGAGATGAAGGGCATGCGGATGTCGGTGAGGAGCAAATCCGGCTCATATTGTTCCACCAATTGCAGAGCATCCAGACCGTTGCTGGCACTGCCCAGGAGCTGGAAGCCATGATCCTTCCAAGGGATCATGGAGCACATCGCTTCTCGCAATTCGTCCTCATCATCCGCCACAATGACCGTGTATAAGGTTTTATTGGACATTGGAGTACCCATCCTTTCCCAAAAAACAAACTGTGGGGAATCTGCAATCCAGGGATACCCCCACAAAATCGACAAAAGTAAAATGCGTATATTTTTTTATTATAGCAGAATTGTTGTAAATACACAAACCTTTCTTGTGAGAAGATGGAAAAAATAGGGCTTTAACTACTGCCCAGGCGAGTAACCGTCATCGACACAGCGTCGGCCAGGTAGGACCCGCCAGTGGGGACGATCTGTAAGGTGGTGGGGACGTTAGTGACCGAGATCGGCACAGTGAATGACTGTTCCGAGGCGTCAGTGGTGGATTGAAAGGTGAAGGGGACGGAGCCGCCGGGAACCACGGAGCCGTTGGCCTCTAGGGAGGTGATGATCGTGGCGGGAAAGGTATTGTCCCCCGTGGGCGAAATGACCCCATGGAACTCCACAGAGTATACACCGGGTTGGGTGATGGTAAAGGTGTCGCTTCCTGCGGTGTGGGAGATGTCGCTGCCCAGGCTCAGGGAGTTCCGGTCAAAGGTAATGGGAGTGCCGGAGGTACCGGGTTGGGATGGAGTGGAATAGGAAGAGACCAAGCTCAATGGGGAAGCAGAACCAGACTCTCCCTGGGGAATGGTGAAATTGAGCACGGCATTTTGAGCCGTACCGGAATTGGTGACCTGGGCGGGCGTGCCGGGGGCGCCGGTGGTGACTGTGCCAACGGTAATGGTGGCAGCGGTGCCCGGAGGGCCGGGGGGACACACACAGCAGGGAGGAGGGATGGTGCCGATTGGGCAGAGGGGGGTGGTATGGAACACACAGCAGCGGGAACAGCATCGTCTCATGGGGCCTCCTTTGGTCGAAAGTGGATGGGAACAATTCAGCCTATGCCAACTCCACAGGAAAGGTCCCAATGGGGAAAATTCTCATTGACGAACTGGGGTGCAGGTGTACAATATATATAAGGGAGTGGAGCGGAAGCTTGACTCTGCGACAGTAACTGGAGAGGAGTGAGTCCATGCAGTATCATATTCAGCTGGATCAGCCCATGTTGGAAGGGGCGAAATACGCCATTCTGGCCGGAGATCCGGGACGGATTGAGGCTATCGCACAGGGGCTGGATCGGCCCAAGTACTTGGGCCAGAACCGAGAGTACACCAGTTACCTGGGTTACATCGGGCAGGAACCGGTGTTGGTGATGTCCCACGGGATTGGCGGACCTTCCACCGCCATTGCGGTGGAAGAACTTGCCCAGTTGGGGGTGACCACCATGATCCGGGTGGGTACCAGCGGCGGAATGCAGCAACAGGTGCGAGCGGGAGATGCGGTAATTGTCCAGGCGGCGATTCGTCAGGACGGCACCAGTCGGGAGTATCTGCCCATCGAGTACCCGGCGGTGGCAGACTTCTCGGTGACAGCCGCGTTGAAAAAGGCTGCGGTGGACCAGGGGGTCTCCCACCATGTGGGCGTGGTGCAGTGTAAGGATAGCTTTTATGGACAGCACGCTCCCCAGCGTATGCCGGTGAAGGGGGAGCTGCTGGCCAAGTGGGAGGCCTGGATCAAAGGCGGAGCCCTGGTCAGTGAGATGGAGACAGCGGCGTTGTTTGTGGTGGCTTCGGTGCTGCGCATCCGGGCCGGAGCGGTCATGCTGTGCATCTGGAATCAGGAGCGGGATGGAGCCGGGCTTCCCCATGAGGAATGCCATGACACGCAGGGGGTCATTGATCTGGCCATTCGTGCGGTGGCCCAACTGATGGCAGAGGAACATGGGGATTTGGCATAAGGCAAACTTATCAACCTATTAAAAAAAATTATTTTCTCTTTGGTGTCACTGGGTGTAGAATAGAATGCAGAATACTTTGCACCGAAAAAATATTTTGAGAAACGGAGTGGAGCGCATGAAAATCGTTGTGGCAGGCGGTGTAGCAGCTGGGACCAAGGCAGCTGCCAAGCTCAAGAGAGAGAACCCTGAGGCGGAAATCGTCATCTATACCAAGGGTACAGACATCTCCTATGCAGGCTGCGGCCTTCCCTACTATGTAGGGGGAGCCATTGAGAGCCGGGAGGAATTGATTGTCAACTCTCCGGAGAAGTTTATGGGCCTGACTGGCACCAAGGTGTACACCCAGCATGAGGTGCTGCGCATGGATGCTCAGGCTAAGACAGTGGTGGTCAAGGGAGCTCAGGAGAAGACGGTGTCTTATGACAAGCTGATTCTGGCTGTGGGCGCAACCCCCGTGGTGCCGCCGGTCCAGGGTGTGAATCTGCCCGGTGTGTTCCCCATGCGTACTCCTGACGATGCCATTGGCACCCGCGCATATGTGGAGGCCAACAACTGCCGCCGTGCGGTGGTGGTAGGCGGTGGCTTCATCGGTTTGGAAGTGGCGGAGAACCTGATGGCCCGTGGCCTGAGCGTCACCGTGGTGGATATGGCCCCCCAACTGATGCCCAACATTTTTGACCCCGAAATGGCTGACTATGTGCGCCGTCAGCTCCAGGCCAAGGGGATGCGGGTGCTCACCGGCACCGCTCTGTCCGGCATCGCCGGCGAGGATCGGGTGACAGGGGTGGAGACCAGCACCGGCACCATTCCCGCCGATCTTGTGGTGTTGTCCATTGGTGTGCGTCCTGCCACCGGTTTCCTGGCTGGCAGCGGGTTGGAGATGGACCGTGGCTGCATTGTTACCGATTCCCTCCAGCGCACCAATCTGCCCGATGTCTACGCCGTGGGCGACTGCGCCCTGGTCAAAAACCGCATCACGGGCAAGGGCCAGTGGTCTGCCATGGGCTCCACGGCCAACATTGCTGGCCGCTGTCTGGCTTTGAACCTGTCTGGCAGCCAGTGGGAGTATCCCGGCTGCCTGGGGACCGGCGTGGTGAAGCTGGCCGAGGATCTGAACGCCGCCCGCACCGGTCTGACCGAAGCGCAGGCCAAGGATGCAGGCTATGATGTGGTCACCGCCCTGAGCATTTTGGACGACAAGGCCCACTACTATCCCGGTGCCTCCAGTTTCATCACCAAGGTGATTGCCGATCGCGCCACCCACAAGCTGCTGGGCATGCAGGTGCTGGGTGCTGGTGCCGTGGACAAGATGGCTGACATCGCCGTGGTGGGCCTGTCCATGGGGGCCCGTGTAGAGGATTTCATTACCATGGACTTTGCCTATGCTCCTCCCTTCTCCACGGCCATTCACCCCTTTGCGGCTGCCTGCGGGATTTTGGTCAACAAGCTGGAGGGCCGTCTGGAGTCCTTTACCCCTGCGGAGTATGCCGCCGGTGCAGCCAAGGAGTACCGCGTGCTGGACGCCCATCCCGCTGCCACCATTCCTGGTGCCGAGTGGGTGAACCTGACCAATTTGGAGCCTGTGGTGTCCAAGATTGGCAAAGAGGAGAAGCTGCTGCTGGTGTGTGCCAAGGGCAAGCGCGGCTATCTGACCCAGAACAAACTGCGCGCCCTGGGCTACACCAACACTCGGGTGCTGGAGGGTGGCGCGACCTTTAATGTGGTGCGTGTGACCATGCCCGCCGGCGGCACCCTGAGTGCTGCTGAGATCAAGCGGGTCAAGGGCCTGGGCTGTCTGCAGGACAAGCGTACCCCCAATATGTTCAATGTGCGTGTGATTACCCGCAACGGTAAGATTACCACCGATGAACACCGAGCTGTGGCAGAGGCCGCGCAGCGGTTTGGCAGCGGCGAGATCACCATGACCACCCGTCTGACCCTGGAGATCCAAGGCGTGCCCTATGAGAACATCCAGCCCGTCATTGATTTTCTCAATGAGCATGGGCTGGAGACCGGTGGCACTGGCTCCTTGGTGCGGCCTGTGGTGTCCTGTAAGGGTACTACCTGCCAGTATGGCCTGGCGGATACCTTCGCCATCAGTGAGCTGATGCATGAGAAGTTCTATAAGGGCTACCACAGTGTGACCCTGCCTCATAAGTTTAAGATTGCCGTGGGAGGCTGTCCCAACAACTGCGTCAAGCCTGACCTGAACGACCTGGGCATTGTGGGCCAGCGCGTTCCCATGTGGGATTTTGCCAAGTGCCGTGGCTGTAAGGTGTGCCAGGTGGAAAAGGCCTGCCCCATTCACGCCGCCAAGCTGGAAGATGGTACGCTGAAGGTGGCTGAGGACTGTAACAACTGCGGACGCTGCAAGGGCAAGTGCCCCTTCGGTGTCACCGAGGAGTATGTCAGCGGCTACAAGGTGTACATTGGCGGTCGCTGGGGTAAGAAGATTGCCCATGGCATCCCTCTGGAGAAGGTGTTTACCACCCAGGAGGAGTTGATGGACGTGGTGGAGCGCGCCATCCTCTTCTTCCGTGATGAAGGTCTGACGGGTGAGCGGTTTGCCGATACCATTGAGCGTCTGGGCTTCGATTACGTTCAGGACAAGCTTCTCCATGGCACCATGGAGAAGAGTGCCATCTTGAATAAGACGGTCAAAGGCGGAGCAACCTGCTAAAATCACACAAAAAACGACCCAACACCTGTGTGTTGGGTCGTTTTTTGTGCAAAAATACGAGCTGGGAATATATGGGGTTTGTTGACATGGAGGCTCTTAGGGTGTATGATAGTCAGGAACTGAAAACGGGCTTGTTATACAACAGGAGGGTTATCCGTGAAAAACTGGATACGAAATATATTGTTGCTTGGAGGAAGCATAAGCGTCTTGATTGTTACACCTGGATGCACCACAGGACTGGCGCAGCAATGGATGCAGGATAGCCCTGCACAGGCGCAAGAAGCGTTGATGGAGGCCACCCAGGAACCGGAGGCCACGCCGTCGCCAGAGACAACGCCGTGGGTTGGAAGCAAGGAAATGGAAGCTGTGGTGGAGCAACCCCAGGGGCCGCTGTCACCCAGCGGGAAGAGCTACGCCTACTATGATACGGTGGAGCCGACCTATATAGATGGTGTGCTGCTGGTCAATAAGGAATACGCCTTGCCCAGTGACTATGGAGATGGTGCAGATCCGGAGGCATACCAGGCGTTGCAGCAGTTGCAGGCAGGGGCCCGGTGGGCGGGCTATTCCATGCCAATGCTGAGCGGGTACCGCTCCTTTGACTACCAGGATGAGTTGTACAATGACTATGTGATGGCGGATGGTAGGGATTTGGCCAACACATACTCTGCCTGGCCGGGACACTCCGAGCACCAGACGGGATTGGCGTTTGATGTGGGAAGGATCAGCATGCAATTTGCCAACACAGGGGCTGGACAGTGGCTGGCACGTCACGCCCATGAGTATGGCTTTATCATCCGGTATCCCGCCGGCAAGGAGGATATTACTGGGTATCAGTATGAGCCCTGGCATATCCGCTATCTTGGGGTGGATTTGGCTACCAAAGTATATGAGAGCGGCCTTTGTCTGGAGGAATATCTGGGCGTTGCATAAGAAAATGGGAGCGGGTGTACCGCTCCCATTTTCTTATGCACGGGCTGTTAAGAACAACCAGAAATAGAAGAGCACAATCACAAGCACAACACAGCCCAGTGCGATGTACAACTTTTTCATCCGTTTTCACCGTCCTCGCTAGATACAAATTGAATCTGATAGGTCCCTAAATCATAGGCGTTGCCAAAAAAACCAGTTAAAATTGTCTCCGCGTTGTCACGCGCATTGTCCAGCAGACCATTGGCAATGGCGTCCTTCTGGGCATTCTCTTTCATATTTTGCAACGCCTCGTTGTTTTCCGTCAGAGAGATCTGGCGGAAGATGCTCTCCTGTTCGTGGTATACCTGAAAGGAGTCGTCAATGATTTCGGTGCTGAGAATTTGCGGCTCCGGCAGCTCCACCACAATGGTTTGGTCCTTTTCTTCCCAATGGATGGCTGAAAAATCGTAACCGGCTTTAATCAACACATCATAGCTGTAGATGTATTTGCTTTGGGTGAATGGAATCTCCAGGCCAAAGATTTCCCGGGCCGCTTCGGTGACGTTTACCTGGGTGCAGTAGGCGGATTGAGTGGCCAATTCCCCAACGTTCTCAAAACCAATTTTGGTGGTCTTTTGTTGATTGGAAGAGCTGTTTTTCACCAGAGGCAAGACGAAAAAGACAACAGCGAGTACCACAAGGATGGCAAGGATTGGGCCGAGAAAGGGCAGACGTCTCACAAAAGACCACAATTTGAAACGTCGCCGAGGTTTCACCTGCGAATCAGTATCATGCATAAAGATTTTTCCTCCCAGTTGGGTGCGCATCCAGCGATGCTAGAATGAGACTATGGAGTCATTATACTTCATACTTGTGCGTGATTCAACGGGAAAACAGAAAAATCGTCAATGAATATAGAGAATCCCGGTTTCGCACAGCGAAACCGGGATTCTCTTTTAATGGTTACTTTCGCTCCAAGATTACCTTGGTAATCTGGATGATGACGGTGGGGATGAGGGCCAGGCCCACCATCTCGCCCAGGTTGGCAATGCCAAAGGCGGGGGAGACCATGAACAGGGTGTTCAGGCCGGGGACGAAGAGCACCAGCATCAGCAGAACCACACCAGCGAAGAAGGCCAGGATGGACGACTTGTTGGTGGAGAACTTCAGGGTAAAGATGGACTCGGCACCTCGGCAGTTGAAGCCGTGGAACAGGCGGGCCAAGGTCAAGGTGGAAAAGGCCATGGTGGAGGCCAGAGCGGCATCCCCGTTTTGATAGCCCAGGTAGAACGCCACCATGGTGACGATGGCAATGAGCAGACCTTGAATGCCAATCCGGGCCAGAAGAGGCTGGGTGAGGATAGGCTCCTTGGGGTCACGGGGCTTCTGGTTCAAAAGACCTCGGCGGGCGGGCTCCATGCCAATGGCGATGGCGGGCAGAGAGTCGGTGAGCAGGTTGATAAACAGCAGGTGCACCGGCTGGAAGGGAACAGGCAGAGCCAGCAGGGAGGCGTACAGCACGCAGAAGATGCCGGCGGCGTTGCCGGAGAGGAGGAACTGAATGGCGTTTTTGATGTTGGCATAGACGCTGCGGCCATTGACCACCGCCTTGACGATGGTGGCAAAGTTATCATCCGCCAGAATCATGGAGGCGGCATCCTTGGAGACCTCGGTGCCAGTGATGCCCATGGCCACGCCGATGTCAGCCTTTTTCAAAGCGGGGGCGTCGTTGACGCCGTCACCAGTCATGGACACAATGTTGCCTCGACGCTGCCAAGCACTGACAATGCGGATTTTATGTTCGGGAGAGACACGAGCGTAGACGGAGACAGAGGTCAGACACGCATCCAACGCTTCCTCGCTCATATTGTCCAGTTCCACCCCGGACAGGGCCTGGTCGCCCTCCTGGAAGATGCCCAGCTGCTTGGCGATGGCGGTGGCAGTAATCTTGTGGTCGCCGGTAATCATAATGGTGCGAATGCCGCCCTGCTTGGCATCTGCCACAGCCTGAATGGCCTCAGGACGGGGCGGGTCGATCATGGAGATGAGGCCCAGGAAGGTGAAGCCATTTTCATCCTCCAGGGAGAGGGGGCGGATGGCATCCAACTCCCGATAGGCAAAGGCCAGCACACGCAGGCCCTCGGCGGAGAGTTCGGTGTTGATGCGTCCAATCTCATCCTTCATCTCCTGGGTCAGGGGGATACGGCCTTCGCTGGTGAGCAGCCACTGGGAGCGGTCTAACAACACATCCATGGCGCCTTTGGTGAACAGGGTAGGCACCCCGTCGATGTCGTGGAGGGTGCTCATGAGTTTACGATCGGAGTCAAAGGCCAGCTCACCCAGGCGGGGGTGCTGGAGACGGTAGTTCTCTTCATCCACACCGAACTGCTCGCCCAGCATGACCAGGGCTACCTCGGTGGGGTCGCCGATGGAGGTGCCGGTCTCCTCCTCGTGGGTGGCGTCGCTGGCCAGCAGAGCGGCCTTGAGCAGCAGACGCTGGACATGGTTAGCCAGGTTCAAATCCTTCCCCTCCAGCAGAACGCCGTCGGCGTATACCTTCTGGGGGGTCATCTTGTTCTGGGTCAGGGTACCGGTTTTATCCGAGCAGATCACCGAGACACTGCCCAGGCTCTCCACCGCCTTCAAGTCCTTCATGATAGCATTTTGTTTGGCCATCTTCTGGGTGCCCATGGCCAACACGATGGTGACGATGGAGGACAGAGCTTCGGGAATGGCTGCCACAGCCAGAGCCACGGCAAACATCAGGGAGTCTAGAATGGTCATGTGGGTGCGGAAGATGGACAGGGCAAAGACAATGGCGCAGATGACCATGATGACCACCGCCAGCTTGGCACTGAAGTTGTCCAGACTCTCTTGGAGAGGCGTTTTGCGCTGCTGGGTCTGGTTCATCAGGGTGGCAATCTTGCCCAGTTCCGTGTTCATGCCGGTGGCAGTGACCAGCACGGTGGCGCGGCCATAGGTGACCAGGGAGCCGGAGAACACCATGTTTTTCTGGTCGCCCAGGGCCACTTGATCGGCGTGAATGGCATCGGCGGTTTTGTCCACTCCTTCACTCTCACCGGTGAGGGAGCTTTCATTGACCTTCAGGGAGTAGTTTTCCAAAATGCGTCCGTCCGCCACCACCATGTCGCCGGCCTCCAGCAGCACGATGTCGCCGGGGACCACCTGGGTGGAGGGGATTTCTACACGTTTGCCGTCCCGCAGCACCTTCGCCGAGGGGGAGGACATGGCCTTCAAACTTTCCAGAGATTTTTCCGCCTTGAAGTACTGAACAGTACCCAAAACGGCGTTAAGAACCAGCACGGCAAAAATGACAATGGTGCTCTCCATGTTGCTGGAGGCGGCGGAAATCAAAGCGGCAATGATGAGAATGATGACCAGCAGATCCTTGAACTGCTCGGCGAACACCTGGAGCACGCTTTTCTTCTCACCCTCGGCCAGCTGGTTGGGGCCGAACTGCTGGGCACGGGTTGAGGCCTCTTGGCTGGTCAGCCCGTTGGCACTGGTTTTCTGGGTCTCCAGCGCCTGCTGCGGGGATTGTTTGTAATAGGCGTCTGTCATTGGTATTCCTTCCTTCCATGTGTTGAGTTGGGGGCGGAGAGGCAAACAAAAAAGACTCTCCGCCAACCGCCGCAATACGACAGTTGTCGAAAAGTCTTGTTACCACAAGGGTGCATACCGCCAGGCCAGTAAACCTGAGCCGAGGTGTTGGCGGTACAGCTTTGAACTACTCCCTTTTCAACCACCGACATTGTAGCATGATACAATGAGGAAGTCAAGGGAAGAATTGAGTGGAAAGCAAGATGGGCGTATCAGAATTATTGCCCAGGAAGGGAGAGAGAACCCCCCCCATGGTGCGAGGGAGGAGGGACTCCCTCGCGCCATGGACGATCATTGCCCGCTCTGCCCGTAGTTGGACAGCACCCGAGCGGAAGGATCGTCTACGTTGCACCCCTCCCAGGCCCGGTTGGGCATCCAGAAGTCTACCACCATCTGGCTCTGACCGGGATAGTACTTTTCAAACAGCTCTCGATACAGCAGCGATTCCTTGGTGAAGGGCTGGGCGTGGGTGTAACACTGCCGCCGGACCTGGAATTCGGCGTCGGTGTAGCAGGTCTCGGCGTAGGCCTTGAGGTCATCCACCATGGAGTGGCCCACGGCGTCGGAAAAAGCGGCCTTTTCCCGGTATAGAATGTTCAAAGGCAGGTAATCTCCCTCAAAGGCGCGGCGAAGTAAGTATTTGCCTTTCCCGTAGGTGTTGCACTTGAGCTTTGGATCAATGGCCATAACATAGCGGACAAAATCCAGATCGCCAAAGGGGATCCGGGCCTCCAGAGAGTTGACGGAGATGCACCGGTCAGCCCGCAGCACGTCGTACATGTGCAGTTCGCGAACCCGCTTGGCGGCTTCCTCCTGAAAGGCTTGGGGGGAGGGGGCAAAGTCGGTGTATTTGTAGCCGAACAGCTCGTCGGAGATTTCTCCGGTGAGAAGCACCCGGATGTCCGTCTGTTCGTGGATGGCCTTACAGATCAGATACATGCCAATGCTGGCCCGAATGGTGGTGATGTCGTAGGTGGCCAGCAGTTCCACCACAGGCTCCAGGGCGGCCAACACATCCTCTTGGGTGATGATAATTTCGGTGTGGTCGCTGCCGATGTACTCCGCCACCTCCCTGGCATATTTCAGGTCAATGGCATCTTGGTCCATGCCGATGGCAAAGGTGCGAATGGGAGCGTCCAAGGCCTTGGCGGCTACGGCACACACCAGGGATGAGTCCAGACCGCCGCTGAGGAGAAAGCCTACCTTGGCATCAGATACCAGGCGCTTTTGAATCCCTGCCACCAGCTTTTCCCGGATATTGCGGCAAATGGTATCCAAATCATCGTCCACGACCTGCTCCACACGGGTCATGTCTGCATATTGTACGAAGTTGCCGTCCAGGTAGTAGTAGCCCGGAGGGAAGGGGAGAATGGTTTCCACCAGCCCCACCAGGTTTTTGGGTTCGCTGGCAAGGATGATGGCTCCGGCCTCGTCGTAGCCATAGTACAGGGGGCGGATGCCAATGGGGTCCCGGGCAGCCACCACGTGGCCCCCGTCGGTGTTCAGAATGATGCAGGCAAACTCTGCGTCCAGTTGAGCGAACAAATCCACTCCGTATTCCTTATAGAGTGGGAGAAGAATTTCACAGTCCGACTGGCTGCGAAAGGTATACTTCTCTTTCAGCCGCTCCCGCACAGACTCAAAGCCATACAATTCCCCATTGCATACGGCATAGCAGCCGTCCAATTGGAATGGCTGCATGCCCTGGGGGTGCAGGCCCATGATAGCTAAGCGGTGAAAGCCCAGCACACCCAGAGAAGTCTCTACCAAATGGGAGTTGTCAGGTCCCCGAGACTTAGTTTTCGAAAATCCCCGAGTGAAGACAGCGAGGTCTACCTTCGGGGAGCAATACCCCATAATAGCACACATATTCATTCCTCCTGATACCAGCTGTGCCCATACCCCAGCGGGGGCATGGGCACAGACCATGGTTTGGGTTGGTTGTCATTACCGCACTCCGAACAGCAGCTGTCCGTAGGAGGGGTAGGGCCAGAACTTGCTGGCGGTGAGGGTCTCGGCTTGGTCGGCGGCGTGGCGCAGCTTTTCCATGGCGGGGAGAACCTCGTCTCGGATGGTGGTGGCGGCCTGGGTAACGTCGGTGTACTGTGCCACTAGATACACCACGTCCTCCAAACTCTCCATGCTCTGGGCAATCTCACCGGTGAGGGTGCACAGCTGCTCCAGCAGGCCCTCTTCGTAGGTGCAGGGAAGGGCCTTGTTCACGCCTTTTTTGGCGGTAATGCCCTGGGCGATATGGGTGGCGTAGCTCTCCACAGCGGGGAGGATGTCCTGACGGGCCATGTCGATCATGGTGTTGGCCTCGATCTCTACTGTTTTGCAGTAGTTATCCAGCATAATTTCGTACCGAGACTTGATTTCTGGGAAGGAGAATACCCCGTGGTGGATCAACATATCCACATTCTTATCCTTGAGCAGATAGGGCATGCAGTCGGCGGTGGTGGGCAGGTTCAAAAGCCCCCGGGCCTTGGCCTCTTCAATCCAGCTGGCATCGTAGCCGTTGCCGTCGAAGAGAATGCGCTTGTGCTGACGGATGACATCCCGGAGAATCTGGTGGATTTCCGCAACCCGGTCTTGGGCCTGTTCCAGACGGTCGGCGTACTGACGCAGAGACTCGGCCACCGCAGCATTCAGCATCATGTTGGCGCAGGCAATGGAGTTAGAGGAACCCAGCATGCGGAATTCAAACTTATTGCCGGTGAAAGCAAAGGGGGAGGTGCGGTTTCGGTCGGTGGTGTCCCGGGTCAGGGGAGGCAGGGCATGAACGCCAAGTTTGACGCTCTCAGTCTGAGCGGCCATACACTGGCTGCCCTCCTCAATAGACTTGAGAATGCCGGACAACTCATCGCCCAGGAAGATGGACACTACGGCGGGAGGGGCCTCGTGGGCACCCAGACGGTGATCGTTTCCAGCAGTGGCCACGGACAGACGCAGCAAATCCTGGTAGTCGTCTACGGCCTGGATGACAGCGCACAGGAAGAGAAGGAACCGGGTGTTTTCGTGGGGCTTCTCCCCGGGGGAGAGCAGATTGACGCCTGTATTGGTGGCCATGGACCAGTTGTTGTGCTTACCCGAACCGTTGACCCCGGCGAATGGTTTTTCATGGAGCAGACACACCAGACCGTGCTTGAGTGCCACCTTCTGCATGATCTCCATGGTTAGCTGGTTGTGGTCGGTGGCGATGTTGGTGGTGGTGTAGATGGGGGCCAGCTCGTGCTGAGCAGGGGCCACCTCGTTGTGCTGGGTTTTAGCCAGAATGCCCAGCTGCCACAGTTCCTGGTTCAGCTCATCCATGTAGGCAGCCACCCGCTCCTTGATGTTGCCGAAGTAGTGGTCGTTGAGCTCCTGACCCTTGGGAGAGCGGGCACCAAAGAGGGTACGGCCAGTGTAGATGAGGTCGGGACGCTGGTCGTACAGGGCGCGGTCCACCAGGAAATACTCCTGCTCGGGGCCCACGGACGTGCGCACCGACTTCACATCGGTGTCCCCCAGCAGATGGAGCACCCGCAGGGCCTGACGATTGAGGGCCTCCATGGAGCGCAGCAGCGGGGTTTTCTTATCCAGGGCCTCTCCGCCGTAGGAGCAGAAGGCGGTGGGGATGCACAGGGTTTTGCCCTTAATAAAG
>CALXDO010000005.1 GCA_944387075.1 uncultured Oscillospiraceae bacterium
CGAGCGCACCCTGAACCTGGTGATGCCCGGCCTGGATGGTCTGAAAAAGATGGCCCAGCTGATGGCCGATTTGCGGGCCAATCCACCCCGGGAGATCGGCGGCACCACCGTGGAGCAGTGGAAGGACTACCAGGACGGCAGCGTCGTGGACGCCGCCACCGGCGTGCGTACCACCATGGAGCTGTCCGGCTCCCACGTGCTGCGCTATGAGCTGGCCGATGGCACCTCCGTCATCGTCCGTCCTTCCGGCACGGAGCCCAAGGTGAAGGTGTACATCCTGGCCCGTGGCGAGAGCCAGGCCGACTGCGCCCACAGGGTGGAGCGTTACGCCACCTGGGCGGAGAGCCTGAAGGGCTAAAGAGAAAGATAGAACAAAACGTCCCGCTCCGGTGGAGCGGGACGTTTTTTCTCTAACTTGATATGCGTGAATCGCATTCCTGAGCCGGAAAGGATGCGATAGGGTTACTTCTTGGGGGTGGCCACCAGGAAGCACATGTCGTTGGGCTCGCCGGTGGACTCGTCAAAGAAGTTGTAGAAGGTAAAGTTGTACAGGAAGCGCTCGGCGCCGTACACGCCATAGCCGTCCTGGTTGTGGTCGGTGGTATCGTAGGAATCGGCCACAATGATGACATCGTCCTGGGTGGTCTCTGTGCCCATGGTGTCGTAGCCGATGATGACCTGCCAGTGTCCGCCCCAGTCGTTCCAGCCCACAATGATGGGCTTGCCCTGGGCCAGCGTGTCCTGGATGTAGTCCAGGGTAAAGACATCGTATACAGTTTCTTCACAGTCCAGGGTGGAGTACACATCAAAGCCGCCCACGCCGTCGAAAATCTCCACCAACTGACTCATGCTGGTGGCCTCAGGGGTCAACCCGTTGCTGCGGAACGCAGCCAGGGTCTCCTCGTTGTAGTCGCCCAGGGCGTCGTACCAGTTGAGCACCATCAGGGCGCTGGTGACGCCGCAGCTCCACTCGCTGGTCTGCTGCTGGGTCTTAAAGTGGCTGAGGATGGTGAGGGTGTCCGTGGACTCCATGTTGTAGAAGTCCAGACGGGAGAAGTAGGGGCTGTCCTCGTGGTCGCCCTCTCGCTCCACACTGTCCGCCCCGTCGGCTTCGCTCAGGTCGCAGGTGTGGTCAATCTTCATCTCGTCGGTGTAGTTGCCGTGGGTGGTTTGCTCCTGGGAAGTGCTGGGGTCAGCGGTGGGAGCTGCGCTGTCGTTGGTGTTTGCCTGGCTGGTGCAGCCAGTGAAGGTGAAGAGGCTCACAGAGAGCATCAGAAATACAATTAGTTTTTTCATCGTGTTCACTCCAATAAAAAAGTAATTGTACTTGCAAACAAACTCGCCTTGAATTGTATTATTTATGCTTGGACAAGAACTGTCCTCCCTTTATTTATCCAATGATCCGGTCGTCTTTTTTTGAGTCTATATAGTATGTTGTTCGAACGGGAATCAACAACCTCCACAGAACGGTCTACTTTTACTACTCTCAAGTTGTTTTATACAAGTACTTGCGGGTGCCGTTCCCGCAGGACCTACCCGGTGGACCCACCGGGCGCGATAAAAAGGTGAGCCTGCATACAGGCTCCAACAAGAGATCGCGTTCCGGCTCAAGCCTCCTTCCCACGCATGGATGCGCCAAATTTTGGCGCAGTACCCCATATTATACAGAACTGGGGGCAGATAACAAGAGGAGATTGTATCTAAAACATAGATGGAAACACCAGGGCATTTTGTGAAAAATATAAAACCCCCAGGTGGAAGCTGAACTTCCGCCTGGGGGCGCGCGGGATTTGCTTAATTGAGGTGCCAAATGTCCTGGTTATACTGGGCGATGGTGCGGTCGCTGGAGAAGAATCCGCTCTTGGCGGTGTTCATCAGCATCTTCTTGGCCCACTCGGTGCGGTTTTCGTAGTCGTGGAACAGGCGATTGCGCACGGCGGTGTACTCCTCCACGTCCAACAGGGCCATAAACCAGTCCTTGTGGGTCATGTCCTGCCACAGTGCCCGCAGACAGGCCTCGTCGCCAATGGCCAGCATGGTGGGGGAGACCATAAAGTCCACCACTTCCTTGACCCAGGGGCGGTTGTAGAACTCCTGGGGATTGTAGCTGTGATTGGCGTACATTTGGATGACCCGGTCGCTGGATGCGCCGAAGGTGTAGATGTGATCCCGGCCCACCAGCTGGGCAATCTCCACATTGGCGCCGTCCATGGTGCCCAGAGTGACCGCGCCATTGGCCATAAACTTCATATTGCCGGTGCCAGAGGCCTCCTTGGAGGCCAGGGAGATCTGCTCGGAGACGTCGCAGGCGGGAATGAGCTTTTCTGCCCAGCTGACGTTGTAGTTTTCCACCATCACCACCCGCAGCCAGGGGCGTACCTGGGGGTCGGACTCAATGAGCTGACGCAGGCAGAGAATGAGGTGGATGATGTGCTTTGCCATGACGTAGGCGGGGGCGGCCTTTGCCCCAGAGATGACCGTAATGGGTCGGGTGGGGAGACGGCCGTTCTTGATTTCCAGGTACTGGTGAATCACATACAGAGCATTCATCTGTTGACGCTTGTACTCGTGGAGACGCTTGATCTGGATGTCAAAGATGGAGTTGGGGTCCACCTCCACGTTTTGACGCTGCTTCAAAACCTGGGCCAGATGCTGCTTGTTGTGATCTTTGATGTCCAGCATGGCGCTGAGCACCTTGGGATCGCGAACATAGGAGGCGAAGTTCTCCAGTTGGCTGGCATCCCGACGCCATGTATCGCCAATGCAGTCGTCAATCAGGGAGGCCAGACGGGGGTTGCACACCTCCAGCCAGCGGCGGAAGGTGACGCCGTTGGTCTTGTTGTTGAATTTATAGCTGTACACGTCGGCAAAGGGCTTGAGCTCCGAGGTTTTCAGAATCTCGGTGTGGAGAGCCGCCACGCCATTGGTGGAGTAGGTGTAGTGAATGTCCATATGGGCCATGTGCACCACGTCCTTGTCGTCGATGATGGCCATACGGGGGTCGGGGAACACGGACTTGGCACGGCGATCCATCTCTCGAATGATGGGCACCAGCTGGGGAGCCACCCGCTGGATGTAGCTCATGGGCCACTTTTCCAGGGCTTCGGCCAGGATGGTGTGGTTGGTGTAGGCGCAGGCATGGGCCACCTGATGGAGGGCATCGTTCATGGACAGGCCCCGTTCCAGCAACAGACGGGTCAGTTCTGGCAGAACCATGGACGGGTGGGTGTCGTTGATCTGAATGGCCACATGCTCACACAGCTGCCAGGGGGAGATGCCCCGCTCGTCCAGCTCCTTCAAAATGAGCTGGGCACCGGCGGAGACCATGAAGTACTGCTGGTAGACCCGCAGCAACCGGCCCGCCTCGTCGCTGTCGTCAGGGTAGAGGAAGGAGGTGAGGTGATGGGTGATGTCTCCCTTGTCAAAGTCAATGCCATGGGTGGGGGCAGCGGCAGGCTGCTCCACGTCAAACAGGTGCAGACGGTTGGCGATGCCGGAATTGGCCCCAGGCACGGCGATGTCGTACATCACGGCGTTGAGGGTCTGGTTGCCGAAGGTCACCGGGAAGGTCACGTCGGTGGGGATAAGCCAGCCCTCCTCCTCCATCCAGGGGTCTGCCTGTTCTTGCTGCTTGTTCTCCCGCAGATACTGATGGAACAGGCCGTAGTGGTAGTTCAAACCAACGCCGTCGCCGGGGAGGCCCATAGCGGCCAGGGAGTCCAGGAAGCACGCGGCCAAGCGGCCCAGGCCGCCGTTGCCCAGAGAGGGCTCCGGCTCCTGCTCTTCGATTTCCGAAAGGGTAAAGCCGTTTTTCTCCAGCAGCTGGGACACGTCATTGAAAATGCCCAGGGCCAGCAGATTGTTGCTCAGCAGCTTGCCGATGAGAAATTCAGCCGAGAAATAATATAGCTTGCGTCCCGTGTCCGGAGCCGGACGCTGGGTAGACAGCTCTTGGGTGAGCTGGAGCAGAGCGTGATAGACCTGGCCCTTGGAGCACTTGGCCAGGGGCTTATGGTAACGCTGCTTGATGATTTCGTTCAGTCTTGCTTGAAATTCCATGGTGAGATTCGCTCCTTTTGAACTGTATGGTGCTTTTCAATGGATTTGTTTTCTGGTATGATGACCATAGTCATGACGGGAGGGGAACATTTTATGGCAGAGAAAAAGGTAACCATGCGCCAAATCGCCAAGGCCTGCGGCTGTTCACTGGCCACCGTGTCCTATGCGCTGAACCATTCGGGACAGGGAAAGATCAGCAGTGCCACTCGGCTGCGTGTCATTGACGCAGCCAAGCGTCTGAACTATCCCACCACCCGCACCACTCGGGGGAAGAAAAACCGAGCGGCCATTTTGGTGACCCGCCTGGAGGGGGAATCCACCGGGCGTCGGCTCCACCTGGCTGATCTGGCCATGGAACTGGAGGCCGAGCTGCGAAAGCTGGACATTCCCTCGGTGATTCTGCGCCTGGGAAACCTGGTGGAGGACTGGCGAAAGATTTTGGCGGTATCTCCCAGCGTGATTTTCGTGTTGGATGGCGGTTGCAGAGCGGTAGCTCACGTCAACCCACCCTGTGTGACACCGATCATCTTCGTGGACTGCGACAACACCGACCCTCTCTATTATAAGATTTTGCCCGACTATCCGTCCCTCTTTCTCCAGGCGCGGGAGCAACTGGGGAGTGAGGACCTGTTTCTGGTGGCCGAGCCGGTGCGCAGCGGTCAGCTCATGACCCTGCTCACCCAAGACTTTGAACCCGGGGATGTGTTTTTCCGTAGCGGGAAGGAATCTCTTCCAGCATTCTTGGAAGCCCACCGTGGCCGGAAAGGCGTGGTGGTGGGAGATCTTCTGGGGGTGGAGGTGTGCGGCATGTTTCCACCAGAGGACCTGGCAGTCATTTGCTCGCTGGACACCCCAGGGTTATTTCCCGCCCCGGTGACCCGGCTGCCTGCTCCCAACCGGGAAAAGGCAAAGGCAGCGGCGGCGGTGGCCTCAGATTTGCTGACACTGGATTATGACCCAGCGCAAGGCAACCGTATTCTAGTCTGTGGGGATTTTTCGGGGAACGGGTAAAGTCTACTACAAAATAAAAAAAACGTCAAAGAAAACTGGTGAAAAATACTACACAAGAATGAAAAGTTCGAATTATCAAAAGTGAACAAAACAAGGTGAACAAAAAATGTTCACTTGTGGCACAACGTGAATCGCTTGTGCTGCAATGGATACGGGAGATGTATGAAAATGTTCACCTATTATTTCGACTGAACAAAACACAAAATGAGCGGATGGAAAACACGCAAAAAGGTTCCATAATTTACCGCGTGGAATTGCGCAAAGCTGGGAAAACAGGATGGAATCATAAAAAGATGTGAAAAGCCCTTGACAAATGGGGAAACTTCGATATAATAAATAAGTCTGTCCGAGTGGACAGCAACATCCTTGCCTCTGGCAAAGGCTGGAGGCCATATGTCCGTAAGGAGGTGCAAACAACATGGCAAAGGTAACTGAAAACTACGAGGTGCTCTACATCGTCAACCCCATCCTGGGTGAGGAGGAGACTTCCGCTCTGGTGGAGAAGTTCAAGGCTCTGGCTGAGAACAACGGCACTGTGACCGAGGTGGATGAGTGGGGCAAGCGCAAGCTGGCTTATCCCATCGAGGATCTCACCGAGGGCTACTATGTTCTCATGAGCTTTACTTCCGCTCCCGAGTTCCCCGCTGAGCTGGATCGTCTGATGCGCATTAACACCGGCATCATGCGTTCTCTCATCACCAAGAAGAACGCCTGAGGAGGGGTTGTATCATGCTCAACCGCATCATCCTCATGGGGCGTCTGACCCGCGATCCGGAACTGAGACACACCCAGAGCGGCACCGCTGTGGCGTCCTTCTCTCTGGCTGTGGATCGGGATTTCAAGAGTCGTGACAGTGGCGAAAAGTCCACCGATTTTATTGACATTGTGGCTTGGCGCAACACTGCTGAGTTCGTTTCCAAGTACTTCACCAAGGGCCGTATGGCTGTGGTGGAGGGCCGCCTTCAGATTCGTGATTGGACGGATCGGGACGGCGGCAAGCGCCGCTCTGCTGAGGTGGTTGCCGACAACGTGTATTTCGGCGACTCCAAGCGGGACGGCGAGAGCGGCGGCAGCTTCAGCCGTCCCGCCGCCCCCGCTCCCGTGGATTACGGGATTCCTGCCGGCGCCGACCAGTTCGCTGAGCTGGCCGATGACGACGGCGAT
>CALXDO010000006.1 GCA_944387075.1 uncultured Oscillospiraceae bacterium
GAAATTGCTTGACCACATGCCGTAAGAACTCGGTGGAAGAGTAGGTGCTGTGCTCTTGAAAAGCCTCTATATACCGGAAACGACTGTACTCATCCAGAAAGGTATACTGATACCACTGTGTTGGCTCCTGTTGCCCAACAATACAGACTTTTGGGACAAATTTGACATCGATTTGCACTCTCTGTCCTGGATATTGCATCTGTTCATAAGGCTTTGGTATGTACTTCGGATTTGGCAGTTTGGTAGCCATCGCTCCCCGTTTGCGTAGAAATCGATACAGCCCTGAGATAGATCGAGTATAACCTCGTTGACGCAGTTTCACCCAGAACACCACGATCCCGGTGTGCGGGTTTCGGCGCCTCATATTTAGAATCAACTTGATCTCATTCGCTGTGTGTTGGTTGGGATGACTATGAGACCGATAAGACCGGTCTGCCAGGGACTGGAGCGTACCGTCATACCGTTTGCGCCAGCGGTAGATATACTGCCGGTTCAGACGGTAACGGATGGCCGCTGCTGTGACCCCGTGCTTGTTTGCATACTCTATAACTACTTGCCTAAATCGCATTGTCTGTGTTATCTTATTCATGGCGAATAGGGTGACACCTGCCTTTCGGTTTTGTCTGAGCAACTTAACCTTAACACAGGTCACTCCTATTCGCTATTTATTTTTCCTTTTGTCACACATCATTGTAACACCTACAATTTCTCATGAACGGAGAGAAACCGGTGCGTGGACAGGTTACAGATAATATGATATACTTTCTAAAAAATTACAGGAGAAAATGAAATGAGAGAGGTATTTTTGGGCGATGTGATCAGACGTCGGAGACTAGAGTTGGGAATGACACAGGAACAGTTGTGCGAGGGAATATGCGAACCTATCACAGTTTCTCGCCTAGAAAATGGGAAGCAAACCCCATCACGTAGCCGGATCAGCGCACTATTGGAAAGACTTGGGCTACCTGGAAACAGGTACTATGCTCTATTAAGCAAAAGGGAACAAGAGGAGTCGCTACTGAGAAAAGAGATTAATGATTGTGTTGCTCGCTTCTACCAGAAGGAAGGGGACGGGAAAAAATTGGTTTGGGAACAGGCGAGACGAGCTCTGGACAGACTTATGGCAGTGTTGGACCCTGAGGATACCCTTGCTAAGCAGTTTGTTTTGCGTAGTCGGGCTCTTTTGGGAGAAAGAGGAGAGGCGTATCCATATGAAAAGCAGCTTGAAATGTTGTTAGAGGCCTTGCGTCTAACAGCACCTCGGTTTGACCCGGAGGAAATAGGGCAGCTGAGGTATACCTGGGACGAGATTCAGCTCATTAACCAGATTGCCATGGTCTATGCCATGGCAGGGCAAAGAAAAACAGCAATTGGCCTATATGGCCAATTGCTGAAATATTTAAAGAAGAATATGGAAAGTAAGAAATATCTTTGCCTGGTATCCTTTAACTATGCTCGTGAGTTAGCTGCATCTAAACGGTATGAGGATGCTATTGAAGTGGCGGAAATTGGTAGGAAAACGTGTGTGGAGCGGGGGCACTACCAGTTTCTTCCCGGCCTTCTGGCAATAGAGGCGGAATGCGCATATTTCTTAGGAAACCGAGACTGCAGCATTGAGCTATATTGTCAGGCGTACTACCTATACGAAGCCATCGGCGACGAACATAATCTCAAAAGACTTGAACGGGATGCCAGGGAACAGCTAGGCCCAGATGTTCCGTTTTAGTATTCGACGGGACTCTAATCTAGGAATTCCTTAGGAATTGAAAATCCCCGTGATGTTGTTTTAGTTTTGGTGGAAGATGTGGCAATGGGTAGACAACTAATTACTATATCGCTCATGGCTTAGAAATGAGGAGTTGTAAACAAAAGAAAAGATCCCAATGACAGAAATTCACTACCCATACTTTATGGATATCTTGTGGCAACCGGGGAGATGTGGTAGGATAGTGATGACTATTCTGAACAAGGGAGCGTGCGCTGCTTGCAGATTGATGCCCTTCATCCAACCTGTACGTTTGTCTATTTGCCAGAACTGGAGCCTCTATGGGGGGCCATCCAACTGCTCTGTAACCAGGAAAAACTTACTGCTGCGTGTGCCAGTTTATATACGGAGCAAGAACGGCAGGAATGGCGGAAAACCTATCCGCTTTTGTTTGAAACATTCACCCAATGTCCTTGGGTGGTAAATATGATGGACTTCCTGCTGGACATGCCTCTGGATTCCTTTTCCTTGGATGCGTACCAGGAGGCGATTCTTGCGCTCCCTCCCCAACAGTTCCTTTGGCGGTTGCTGGACCTGGAGCACGTGCCCCAGGCCAATATGGAGGACCTGACCCGGGCTCTGTCCGATCAAATGGCTTTGGAGCGGGTGTTCCAGTGGGTGGCGGACAGCCATATCTCGTTTTTGGCACTGTCAGCTCTGGTACGGCACAGCCATACCCTCATCGTCCAGATGTTCCAACTGGCCCAGGACATGAACAACCAGGCATTGGCCTCTGCCCTGGAACAGCAGACACCCCATGTGGAGGCGCTGCGCCGGACCATCCAGGAGGGACTGGCCGCCTCAGATCCCTTGGTATTGTCCCAGAATATGATGGGGAAAACCTTCCGCAACCGAGGCCCTTACCAGGAATATGTATTCCTGCCTGCCTATCTCATGCCATTTCGTTGTGCCAGGTACTTCCATACGTGTGGAACACACAAACGACAACTTCTTTTCCTTTCTCTGGGCCAAAATAGCCGAGGCCGGGAAGATACCATCCGCATTCTCAAGGCACTCGCGGACGGGAAGCGGTATGATATTTTGACCCTGCTGGCCAAAGAGGGGCCTTTGAGGGGATTAGATATTGCTCAACGGGTGTCAATCGCCACGTCCACCGTTTCCCACCATATGGAGCAGCTGAAGGATTCTGGATTGATCACAGAAGAACCGGTGAAAAACTCCAAGTTTTATGGTTTGAATCGAAATTCTATGGCAGAATTTCTACATGAATTACACCGTGACTTCCTCTCGGAAGATTAGACGCACAAGCGCCTGCCGGATATCCGGCAGGCGCTTTCTTTCTTGACAACTCAAACTAATTCTACTATAATCTAATTCGATTATGATAGAATAAAGGAGGAAGTAACATGGAAGCGATCATACAAGTGGAAAACCTACGCCGGGATTACATCACCCATCGGGGGTTTCTACACCGCAATAAGGAGGTCGTATCTGCTGTACGAGATATCTCTTTCTATGTGCAGCCGGGGGAAGTTTTTGGACTTTTGGGTCAGAATGGTGCAGGGAAAACCACCACCATCAAAATGCTTACCACCCTTCTGGCTCCAACGGGCGGCACTTGCAAGGTGCTGGGGTTCAATACCTTTGGGGAGGAGAAGTACATACGCCCTCGCATCAACTTTATCTTTGGTGGGGAGATGGGGGTGTACCGTCGGCTGTCTGCCCGGGACAATTTGCGCTATTTTGCGAATTTGTATGGCCTGAAGCCCAGGGAGCGGGAGCAACGTATCCAGGATATCTTGGAACTGGTGGAGTTGCGTGATGCCGCAGACCGCCTGGCTGAGACCTATTCCAAGGGCATGGTTCAGCGCCTGCAAATTGCCCGGGGCCTCATCAACAACCCAGACATTCTCTTCATGGATGAGCCCACCGTGGGGCTGGACCCTCTGGGGGCACATATGCTCCGAGACATCATTCGTACGCTGCATCGAGAGGGCAAGACGGTGCTGCTCACCACCCACTATCTGCCGGAGGCGGAGGAGCTGTGCAACCGCATGGTAATTCTCAACCAAGGGCGCATTGTGGCCCAGGGTACGCCAGCTGACATCAAGGGAGAGGCGGCCACATTAGAGGAGGCCTACATCTCTCTGGTCCAGGAGGTAAAACCATGATCCGTTCCGTTCTGTTGAGCACCATGGTGCTGCAAATGAAGCAATCCTTTGCCCGGCCCATGTTCCGGTTTAGCCTGATTGCCAACCCGATTCTCAACACCATTCTGCTCTATGAGATGTTTCGCCATTCCCAGCAGGACAACTTTGTGTCCTATGTGGTGTTGGGGGCGGGGTTAATGGCTATTTGGAGCTGCATTTGTTTTTCCTCTGCCGGAGACATCCAGCGGGAGCGGTATAGCGGAACCTTGGCCTTGATTTATGCTGCGCCGGCTGGCTTTCCGGCCATTATAACGGGAAAAATCCTGGGTAATACCCTATTGTCCCTGTCCTCTCTGCTGATTTCTCTGGCTACCGCCGTGGCCGTGTATCACACTCCAGTGGTGGTGATTCGTCCAGGATACTTTTTTCTTGCCCCGGTAGCTCTGGTAGGCAGCTTTATGGTGATTTCCACCGTGCTGGCGGCCTTGCTTACCCTGTCTCGACGCACGTCTCTCTACATGAACTGCATTGAGATTCCTTTCATACTTCTGTGTGGGTTTGCGTTTCCAATTCAGGTGCTCCCCGCCTGGCTGCACCCTATCAGTCTGGCCTTGTCTCCCACCTGGGCGGTGGATTTGCTGCGGATGGCAGTGAATGGTGTGGAAGATGCCAGCCTGTTTTTTCAAAAACTACTTATTTTGATGCTCCTGTCCGTGGGGTATGCGCTGTTTTCGGGATGGCTGTACCGATACATGGACCGGCAAGTGCGTATGACTGCCAACTTGGAGGTGTGTTGAGTATGATGCGACGGTTCTTTTCTCAGGCGTTTCTCTACCACAAAGGACGCACCGCCGCCTTTCATCCGTTGGAGTTTCTCTGTTTTGACGCAGGCTATCCCTTGGTGACGTTGGTGTTTTACTGCCTGCTGGCTTCCTATACCTTCCATACCACCGATTTGACCCACTGGGTGGTAGGCAATGCGTTTTTAATGTGTACCAACACCTGTGTATTCCAGCTTGGCGGCATTTTCTCCAGTGAGCGGTATTTCGGACGGCTGCGCTCCATTGTGGCTGCTCCCTGCGGAAAGTTGCCGCTGGTGTTGGCCAGCGGAGTTTTCCCGACCCTGTTTGCATCCCTCTCGGTCTTGGGGGGATTTGTGGTGGGCGGAGTAGTATTCGGCGTGGATTTCTCCAACCTCCATCTAGGTCTGGCGGTTGTGACCATTTTGTGCGCCATGACGGCTGCCACCGGTTTTGGATTGTTCCTGGCTGCAATGGGGCTGCTCACCGACAGCATGCACCTGGTGCTCAATGTGGTCAGTTACCTGTTGATGATTTTCACCGGTGCCGAGTTTTCTGTGGTCCAGCTCCCTTTGGCGGGACAGATGGTGGCTCAACTGCTACCTTTGACCCGTTCCATTCAGGCCATGAATCTGCTCTTTGACTGCCAGTACAGTGCTTTGGTGCCCTTGCTGGCGGGGGAGTTACTGATAGCAGTAGTCTATGCGTTGTTGGCCTGGGCCATTTTTCGAACCGCAGAAACCATGTGCCGTAAACATGGTACTTTTGACCTGTTTTAGTACCAACTATATGCAAAACGCTGCAAGCCCCCAAGAGATGGCTTGCAGCATTTTTGTTTTGCATCGTACACAGCTCAAAAACTGGGGGACTGTAAACAAAAGTAGCTACACTCACCTAGAAATCCACTGGTGTGCTCTCAGGTATTGGCGTGCTATAATAGACAAAATTACAATACCGGTTGAGGGGGAGAGACTGTGTCAGAGCAAAAGCGAAGCAGAATAGGGACGAGACGCACCACCATGGCGGTCTTAGAAATCCTAAAAACCAGCACAAGTTTGGGAAGACGGAGCTCGATTACCCAAATTGTAAAGCGGCTGAACTGTGAATATGACATTGCAACCAGCCGAGATTCTGTCAAGGCCATTTTAGATGACCTGATGGAATATTACCCAGGGCCGGATCAAGTCCGATGCAAGGAATCGGAGAAGGGAAAAGCATATTCCTTTGACTACTACTATCAGACCGATTTGCCGGAGCATATTCAGAAAAACATCCAGGCCATTGAACAGGTCATACACAAAAACAAGAATCAGGGGCGTAAAGAGTATGGTCTTGTATTTCAACTCAATGGCTATGGCACAGGCCATCAGCTGCATCCCATGGGGAAGACCATGGAAGTGTATCCGATTCGTATCCTCTGGGCGTACAGACATCCTTATCTGGTGGGATTCTTTCCGGGCCGATTGGATGCCGCTCATTTCCGAATCGACCTGATGAGCAACATCCGGGTGACAGAGCGAATCCGAGTGGAAGACCCTCAACGAGACTTCCGCATTCGTCAGGTGGAGGAGGAGGATTACCAGGCGTCTCATCTGTATATGTTCTATGAGGGGCGAAAAGAGCGACCCAAATACATCAAATTGCGGGTCAAGAAAATCCCCGGAAAGCCGGAGGCCAGTATGACCTTTTTGGAGGATCATTTCGGGCGTCATTGGTGGGCTGTGGAAGGGTCAGAAACGGAGGATGCTGTGGAGGTACGGGTGGAATGCCTGCCGGGAGCCATGGCACAGTTTGTTCGCCAGTATATTGACCGGGTGCATGTGCTGGAGCCGAAAGATGTGGTGGAACAGGTGGAAAACGCTTTGGTGGCGGAATATAAAGCGTATTTTCATAGAAAGGTTTAGAGATGCGGATTATTATCGTCCGGTGATGTGGTATATCTTAGATAGAATGTGCTGGGAACCTTGCTCTTTGCAAGGAAGACGGAAAACGGAGAGGAGATATGGCCATGAACGACCGAATCAACCAAATGGCAGTGCAAATCATCTACCAGGAACTGCGTGGACTTTTGGGACAGTATGTGGAGACCGAAGGCTACAACCATGCGCCGACGGAAGTGCCAGAGTCGGACGGATTGGCCTATGCCGCACGGAGAATGGCAGAAATCTGGCGTACTGCGGCTACATGGCTGGCTTGGGCACCGGCGCATACCCGCAAAATTGTGCGGATATTATTGGAGGTGGAGTATCTTCTTCGGAGTTGTGAATGCCCTGGGGTGGTACGTCGGTGGAAAGAGATTGACCCGGTGTTAAACTACTTCGACTGTGCGTTTGAGTTGATGGAAAAGAGCCCGGAGCAATACGAAAAAATCCGCATGGGATTGTCAAATCTTCGTTTATCTTGCTATCCAGACCAGAAGTGGATGGAGCAGCGGAAGGCGTACTTTGCAGCAGCACGGGAACGGCTGGAAGATGAGGGCCAGGCATATAGCGAAGACGAGGTTTTTCAGGATGAGCTGTTGCGGGCGTTGACTCTGGTGTTTCAGACGGATTTCGGTGATATGTGGGGCCAGAGTTTGGCGGGATGATAGGCGGCGTTATTGCGTGCTTTGGGAGGGGCATCCATGGAGTTGGAACATTTTTGAAGTTGGGGCATCCAGAACGATATGATTTTCGGCAGGAAATCGTGGAATTTCAAACAGAGGATGTCATCCAGCGCTACCACACCTACAAGGCAGTAGGAATCGCAGAGAAGGATAGAGTCAAAAATCTGTTTGAAACAACTTGTGTGGAGAAATATGGGTTGCAGGGATTAAAGGCCGTGTTGAAACCAGGATGTGAGGCGGATGGTTGTGAATTGCTCCAGGCGATTTGTGTCAGACTGTGGGACGAAAAGCATTTGAAATACTGTATAAAGGCAGGGGGTGGTTTTTCCAGCGACACCATGAATTCTGCCTTTGCTACCCTCAGTAAGTGGCTCTCTACGCAGGGGATCTGCGTGAAAGGCGTGTGGTCCAATCGAAAGATCATGGACTGTTATCTGGATGGAAGATTTCCTAAAGTGGAGGACTCTGATGCTCATGTCATATCTTTTTTAGAAGCGTGTTATACCCTGGGAAACTTCCTTCCAGTACCGCCAGCGTTTCAATCTCGAGGTATGAATGCATCCAAAGACTACTGGGATTTGGCCCTGGCGTGCATTTACAACTATTATATACAGAAGAGTAAAAACTGGAGTGGCGGGAATTATACGCTAGACTGGCTGATGAAAAAAAAACAAAGCATAGAGGTATGCCAAGAATGGTTGAATACCTTCGAATCTTGGCAGGTGTTTGTAGAGAAAAATTATCTTCAGGACTTTGTGCATTTGGAACCGGGGTATGCGTATGGCCCCCCGAAGGAGCTGTGGGAGGGGCATTTTTCTGGTCTGGTCGAACCGGAAATCCCAAAGCAGTGCGAAGATTTTTTTGTCCATGCATCTGCCTGGATTCTAAGCCGAGGGAACCGCATGACAGCCGAAGCAAGGAGGTCCGATGATTTACGTTTGTTCCGACATCCACGGTCGCTATGATCTATACCTTGCCTTGCTGGCACAACTTTTGCTGAAACCCTCAGACACCCTCTACATATTGGGCGATGTCATTGACCGGGGACCAGATGGTATCAAAATCCTCCAGGATATGATGAAACGACCCAATGTGGTGCCGATCTTAGGAAACCACGAGTTTACTGCAGCGGTTTGTCTGCCTTGGCTGTTGGATGAGGTGACAGAGCAGAGCCTTGCGGAATTGGATGCAACACGATGGGCGGCTATACAGGAACAGCTCATCAACGGCGCAGGGCCAACTCTTCGGGGGCTGAAGGCGCTGACACAAGAGCAGCGACGGGAGATTATAGACTATATACGAGAGATGGAGCTGTATGCTGAAGTAGAGGTTGGGGGGAGAAATTATGTGCTGGTTCACGCTGGGTTGGAGCATTTTTCCCTGGGCAAGCCTTTGGAGGGCTATGAATTGTCGGATTTCCTCTTTTGCCGCCCTAGACTGGGGCAAAACTACGGTCAGGATTGGTTTATCGTCTATGGTCACACTCCCAGCCGACTGCTGAGACAGCAGCTGGGGGAGGTGCCGTCAGATGGGATTCTATTCAGGGGAAACCAGATTGCCGTGGACTGTGGTTGTGGATTTGGAGGCCCACTAGGGTGCCTGTGTTTAGACACCCTGGAGGAAATTTACACAACCAATGAGCTAAAAAGAAACGAGCGGGCGTCGAGTCCATGAGCTTAGATGACTGCATATATTCCCGCCGCAATGACTATGTAGCGATAGGCGGAGCCTCAAGATAAAGGGCATAAGGTATGATAAATACAGAGAAAGGAACATGATAAGATGTGGGGAATGCGTTTTCCTTTTAGTGGGATTGGTGCTGGTGTAACCTGCGTAGTCTTGATTTTCGTCGTTGTTGTTTTGCGTTTCGACAGAATTTGGGCATTTAGACACCTGCCCAGCGCAAAACTGACTGAGGATATAAAAAGAGCAATTGAGAAAAATGGACTCATTCATTTCACCAAAAAAGATAATGCGAATGCAATCATGTGCCAGGGGCTAGTACCTGGTATGCAGAAACCTATGTCTCTATCTGAGAAGGATATGGTCTGGTTTTACATTTTTAACAAGGAGGACTTTTGGCATAAGCTAAACATTGTGCGTGACAAAGACGGTAGAAACCGGTACGATACAGTGATACTGTTTCAAGGAATCACAAGGGAGCAGCTGGAACATATGAATTATAGAAAAAAGATATGGCGGTGGTTTACCATGGAGTGTTTCGATCAGAGAAAATGAAGAGCTATGATTTAACAGAGCTTGATCCCAAACAATATAGCAATTCAAATTGATAAAGGGCATGTCGTGAATATTGGTATGTCCGTATGGGCCTTTATTATGCGCTATGGTTAGAAATGTTCCCCAGCCTTTGCCGACGCTTTGTGCCGACAGGGAAGGGGAGCGTTTTCGTATTGTTGTCGGTCTGTATTGTAACTCTGTGGCTGAGGGTGGGCAAGTGATTTCTGTATCGAACACGGCTCAGAAATTGGGGAGCTGTAAACAAAAGAAACTTGCTTGATGCTGGTGACGATTTAAATAGAAGTTAATATCTGCTTTGGTTCCCCTGTGATATAATCTCAATACAACTGCAGCCGAGGAGGGACCTGCATGAAACGAATGATCACTCACGGAATCCTGGATTTGAGACCGTTGACTGGAAGCAGCGAATGGTATTGGGGCATGGACTATACAGGCGGAGACCCATATGAGGCAGGAGATCTTTACCTGGATGGGCACCCCATCCAAAGAAACCGCTTGGTTCTGATTCATTATCCCGAGGGAACTATGTATGAACCGGTTCGTCCAGAGCCTGGGCAGTACCTGGGGGTGCCGGAATACTGCAGTGGCCGGGTTGCGTTGTTGATGGTGGATTTTCCAAAGGAGAAAATCCACATCCTGTCCTTTGACGAGGGGACAGGACGGACTGAAACGGTTGCGGTGCTGCCCCTCTCTCTGGCAGAGGACTGCTATAACCTGATCCTGAAAAGTTCGCCGCTTCTCCTGACAAGAGCGCCTCAGGACAACCGGTTCTGTATTCTTTGGCCCGAACGCCGGGAGTTTATGCTGGAAGACCGAGAGAGCTTTATTTTCCTGGATGGAGACAAGATGTATACCTCAATATGGTATGAGGATCCGGATTACCGGGAGGAGATCTTGGTACGGAACTATGCGACAGGGAAACTTCTGGAGCGGATGCCTGGGAGCCTCCTGGTAATGCCAGACGGTCAGAAATGGCTCCTGGTTTGAAGAAATCACGTTGTGGGGGGAGAAGTATGGGCACTTTTGTGATTGATGTGGACGAGTTCACCTGGATCTGCGGGCCGAAGGATGACCCGGAGGATCTGTGCCTGCACGGCCATGTTACGGTGCAGATTGGCAAAACGGTGATGGAGTATGATGGAACGGTCAGCGCAACTGCACTGTACCTGCTGAAAACCTTGACTGAGGATAAGGTCATGTCAGAATGCGATATTCAAATGGTGCCATGCTGTGGTCACTTCTATATTGCCAATGAAGACCTGACCGAGGTCACGATTTCGGGATGTGATCAGGGATTGGACTGGTCTGTTGTCCATGAAATCGGCGGGGTGAGGCTGATCCTCCCATCCGGTGAGCAAGAGTGGGTATCCTTGGGTGGCTATCAGAAGGAAGTCATCCGATTTGCAGATAAGGTGGAGGCCTACTATCAGTCCTGCCAACCCAAGAAAGTCCCGGAAGATCTGTTTGAGAAAAATGGCTACATCGCCTTTTGGAATGAATGGCACCGGCGCTACCATCAGGCAAGCCATAGTACGTCAGATTCAGAGAGGTGAATGATGAGCGCTGCACTCTTTTTCAAGAATTTCACTTACTATGATGAAAACCACCCCACTCCTACCATTGCAGGAAAGGACTTTCGGGCCCTTATGGAGCTGTGCTTTGCCCATGCGGACACCTTTTCACTCCATCGGTGCGGATGGCCGGGGGCGAAGAATGGCGCTCTGGAGGATGCCCTACGCCCCTGGCTTTTGGGAGAGTACTTTTCCTATGGCATTTTGAACTGGTTTGATCTGAAGCGCCGGGAAAAGTGCTATCTATACCGGACTTGCCCTGAGACGAAGGACATTTTGCTGCAACATATCCACCACTTGTTTGACCGAGAAGCCAGCCTGGAATCCCATGATCACCAGGAGTATCTCCGCCAAAAGTATGAAGTTTACCAACGTGCAGGGGAGGAGGCCAACGACCTCTTTTTTGCATACCTGGATGGGGAAGGACATGCTCACTCGGAAGAGCAACAGGAAAAGGTTATGGAGAGAATTTACAGAGAGGCCAGAGAGCGTTGCCCCAATGTATTCTCAGAAGAAGACCATTACAGCCACATGGAAGATCCCTGTTTTTTCCGGAGTGCCGAGATGTTTTTTGAAATCATTACCCATGAGCGGGAGTGCTTGGTCCAGGTTCTATCACCGGAGTTTGAGAAAAGTTTGCGCAAGCTGGGAACCTGGGTGGATGTATCGGCGGAAAGCCGGTTGCCTCTGTCTTTGTTGAACGAGGCAAAGGGCTTCAAACGATATAAGTGAGGGAATGAAGTGTGTGTGATGAAGGCAGATATCGAAAAGACACAGGTATTTTATTGCAATTTTCCTAAAGAGTACATCTACGACTGCGCTTATTGCCGGAACTACCGTGCCAAGATTAGGGATGCATATCCAGAAATGGCCCAGTATCTTGCCACGCTGGGGGTCGATATCGAGAAGACATTTGAAATGTCTCCCTTGGAGATTGGGGAAGTGAAATTTGAAATCTCTGACTGCTATCCAGGAACCGGAATTAATGAGGAACACCTTGTCTTGGATATTTACCCCATCAAACTAAAATTTGAGATATGAAAATATAATGGGCTTACTTGTTGTAAAGTGCGCAAATGAACGACTTGATAAATATCTAGAGGCGGTCAAAGGAGAGCGAGGAATTTCGTATGAAGGTAGTAATCTTGGTGATTGTAGTGATCATTGTCGTTGGCCTTATGGTGTACGCTGTACGATCAATGGTGAAGGATTTTAAAGAAAATCTCAAATCAAGACGATTGTTTGAAACAACCTTTCAAATTGTTCTTGTTTATACCGTTGCGACATATCTGGTGGCTTTGTTTTTCAAAGAATTCAATTTTCTAGAACAAGTTGGCTCGGTAGATGCGTGGATTGGTTTTGCGGGAGCAGGTATGGGCGGACTTATAACGATGCTTGCCTTATATTTTACCTTAAAAAATAGTGAAGAGGCCAATAAAAACAACCAGATTGCATCATTGAAACCATATGTTGTATGCCGCATTATGAATTTAGATGAGGAGAATAGGATAAAAATTAAAGATTACATTAATAATTATAGATCCATTGAATGTAAAATGAAAAACATTTCAAACAATATCGCAAATGGCATAGAAATCATTGATGAATATTCAAGTGTGCAAATGGGGGAAAGCGAATATGAAAAAATTGGCGATTTGGTAGAAAATTTTGGTATATCTATTTATACAGCCGCAATTAACGACGGTACTTTTCTTGCGCCGCAGGAAGAGTATAGTTGGAGAACAAACTTCAGAATTGAATTAAATGAAGATGGCACATACAAGTGGAATGGTTCGGCATTTGCCTTTAAACATACCATTGTTTTTCAATTTACCGATATTGCAAATCTTCAGACATATACTCATAAATTTGAATTTGAAATAAATATCAATGTCGACATACATCATAACCTACATTTATTCTTGTGGAATATAAGTAACTCGTAACCGTCAAACCAGGGACAGCAGAAGAGCCACGGCGTCTGCCGTGGCTCAGGTAAAACAAGGTTATACGGTTGCTTTGCATTCCGCCGGTGCCTGGGAAGGAATCAATTTCTCGGCCCAGGTTT
>CALXDO010000007.1 GCA_944387075.1 uncultured Oscillospiraceae bacterium
CCGGGTCTGAAATACGTTTCCACAGGTCTCAACAGACAGATTTCCAGCCATGTGGTGGACGGTGATTTTCCGAATCTTGTCGTTCCGGGGGCTGGTGCGGTGGGGGCTGATCTTGGTGTAGCTTACCAGTTTGCTGTTGCTCATGTCTTATTCCTCCTCTTTGTTCGGGGCGATGGCATCTCCCGCAGCGTCCACAGCGTCCTTCCCAGCTGCCAGCAATCTGGAGAGCCAACTGGGAACCGGTGCGCCCATGGCCATAGCGTTTTCGGTGATAGAGCCCAACTCCGTCACGATGTACCACACCAGTACCACTGGGCAAATCATCCCGCCTAGCTCAAATGGAAGCTGTACAACCGGCACCCACTCCACCACCTGGGCCAACACCATATCAGCCACCGCAGCCACGATGACCACCATGATCATCCCTGCCTTGTGCCAGATTCCGTCCCTTGCCTTGGAACTGCTCCACTCACCGGCTTTTGCCGCAGCGGCGGATCCGCTGATGTAGTCGATGACCATGCAGGCCACCCATCCAACGACCAGCCACCCCATCCATCCCCACAGGGCGGACAGAGCACCCACCAGAGCAATAATTCCAATCTTGATTTCTGTTACAGTTTGCAAATCTCTTCCTCCTCGTTCATTGGTGCACAGCCCCCTCAGCATTTGCCGGGTCGTAGGTGCGGATGTACCAGTTGACATAGTTTTGATAGCTGGCGTTGAAGCTCTCCATGCGGTTTTGGTACAGTTCCAGTTCCCCGTCCGCCTGGTGCAGCTTGGCCAGAAGCCAATGAAGGTAAAGGTCGCTGTGGGGCCACCCCACTGCCAACTGTTCTTTCCATGTCTCTTCCAGCATCTCCAGCTTCTCCGGGACCTCCAGCATGACATCTGCGTGGATTTTTCCTTCCAACTCCCCCAGCCATTCCAACTTCTGCTCTTCGCTATACTGATTCGGAGCCAGGCTATCCGCCCGCTCCACCACCTCAAAAGCAGTCATAAGCCTTCCTCCTCTCCCATATTGGAGCACCCATCCTTATAGTTGGAAAGACTATGCTCATTCGGGCAGCGCACTGCCGTCGGTCATTCCGCCCACAGCGGCAAAACGCCAGTCGTTGAAGGTGGCGTTGAAGCGACTGCGGCCACGCCAGACGTTGGCGTCGGTGTTCTCGTCCACAGTGGAGCGCACCGCCAGCTGGACACGGTCATTCCACACCGCGCCGCCGTAGGTCTGGTTGTACTTGCTATCCAGCAAAATCCAGGGGGCCTTCCCGGTGGTGAGGTTGACAAACTGGTTGAGGTAGCTCCACACAATAACGGTCCAACGGCCATACTGGTAGTTGAAGGCGTTGTTGGCGGTGGTGGGCTCCTTGTCCGCACCGATGGCGGCAAACACCTTGTTTTTCAGGCTCGCCACTTCCGGGATAAGAATGGTGTCAGGAGCCACGTCCAGAATCTCGTTGTTGTCACCCCGGAACAGGTGCATGGCGGTCTCCATCTTACCCAGGGCATCCACGGAAAATTCATCATTGAACTTGTTGGACTGGTCCTCTCCCGATACTTTGGGCGGGTGCTTGGTATTGAAGAGAGACACCTGATCTGCGCTCTTAATGTCAAAGTTCCGTCCCTTGAAAAGTACGGAGGTCTTCCCAGAAATAGCTCCTCCGTAGAGGGCAGCACCGAACATCTCCCGGCTGCGATTGTAGCTGGTGATGAAGGCGGCGGGCTGCTTTTTCATGTCCATGACCTTGGAGTCCTCCATCATCTCGGCGGAGATGGAGAAGGAGTCCTTCCAGGTATCGTACACCAGCAGCTTCTGGTAGCCCTCCTGCATGCCGTCCAGGGGATATGCCCCGTTTTCGCCCACCGGCTCAAAGCCGCTCATGGCGGTCATGGTGGTCATGAGGTCGCCGTAGTTCTCACTCTTGCCCATGAGGAAGAGGTCTTTCAGAACCGACTGCTTTTCAAACTGCTCCCCCCGCTGCTCCAAGAACATGCGGATTGCGGCCTGGCACTTGCCGTAAATGCTGTCATTGAGGCCGGAGCCCTCAGAGAATGTAATTTTCACGCTTTCACGCTCCTTTTCGTTTTACTTGAATCGACCTCGGACGGTCGCACCTTGTGCGGTTCCGTGGACTTCTACCAGTTCGAAGTTCCCCTCTCCTTCACTGGCAGTAAGACCATCGGCGTCCACCTGCATCTTCACGCCGGGCTTTGCGTCGGCGTACAAGGCTTTGAGCTGCGTCTCATAGATGTAGTCCCCCTCCACCCGGGTCACGGGAATCACCTGACCATCAGCAGCTTTCACATCGGCCATGCACAGGTAGGGGGGTGTTTCGGTACTGGCCATGCTCAAAGCGGCCAGCTTTCCCTCGCTGACGGTGAGCATCTGACCGGCCCGGTAGGTGCCCGCCTCTGCGCCCAGGTACTCCCAGGGCAACACAGCACCGGTGGTGCTTTTTACCGGTACGAACATAATTACTTTCCTCCTTGGTGTTTGTTGTAGTATGCCTGAATCTCAGCCTCAGTGGCTCCTGGATTGAATGCCTTAAACATCTCCATTTCGTCCTTGGGAACGACAGCAGCACCCGCTCCTTGTTGTCCCCCCACAGTGAGATGTTCTTTGCTCCTAGCCAGGTTTTGGGCCTGCTGCCGGGCAGCGGCGGCGGCCTGTTGGGTCAACTCGTCGTAGTGGGCCAGCTTGTAAGCATCCACGAAGTTGTTTCCCCGCTTGACCAGCTGATAAAACTCCTTGGCCTTCGGCATAGTAAGCAGGTCCTGTGCCGTTTGAATGCTGGGGTTGAACTGGCGGATCTGGGCCAGTTCTTCCTCCATCTTGACCCTGTCTGCCTCCGCTTGGGCCTGAGCTGCCTTCCTTTCGCTCTCACGGATGATTTCAGCCGCTTTTTGGATGGTAGGGTCCTGGGCAATGACTTGTCCCAGCCCTTCCACCGTCAGCTTTCCCTCCTGGAGGTCTCGCTGAAGCTTGGATTGATCAAATTCCCGTTTCCACGCTTGGTATTCCTCCATGCTTGTGATGGGGGCTCCTGTGACGGTGTTTTTCAGCCCTGCTTCTGCAAAAAAATTCTTAATCGCTTGGTCGTTCCGCTCACGCTCCTGGCTGACCGCCTGGTTGATAGCCGCTCGGGTCTCCTCCCTGCGCCTCCTGGCAGCATTTTCCCGACGCTGCTCCAGGCTCATCTCCCCGGGTTTGGCTTGGCCGTCCTGCTGGTCAGGCTCTTGTGCTGGCTCCTGCTCTTGTGCGGCCTCCGGTGTGGACTCAGGCTCAATGGCTGGTTCTTCGGCTTTCGTCGGCTCCTCCATAGGCGTGGTCTCAGGGGGCTGCTCTGGCTCCTGTGCGGATACGGGCTCGGGCGTCTCCAGCCCAAAGCCTTCGTAAATCTGAGATTCTGTCAATTCCATAAGTTCCTCCTATTGGATTTTCTCGCTGTTCCTGCGTATTTTAACTCGTTGGTAGCCTACTTGCCTGTGCGCAGATCCTTGCCGGTCTTGATAGTGCCCGTCTTGGTGGCCGTGATCTGGTGTGGTGCCTTCACCACCTGGGTTCCGGCATTCTGAATGCTGCCGATATACCCCTTCTGCTTGTTCACATCATTCCCCCCTCTCCCACTTGAATTTGCATTTTCCCGCTGTTGCCCTGCGTCATATTCGCCACCCGGGCCGGTACAGACGCTTGTGTCTGCGCCTGTGCCGTCTCCAGCTGTCGTCTCATGCGGTCCTCCAGAGCCTGCTTGGTGGCTCCGGCTCCTGGGTAGTGCAGTTCCTCCATCTTAGTCCAGAACAAAATCAGCGTCTCCATGGATGTAGGGTCTCCAAAGGCCCCGGTCTGGAGGTTCTGTCTAGTCTCCTGCCACATGGCTTCCCGGTTGTTGGCCAAAGAACCCGTAGTGTCCACAGAGAATAAAAATTGGTCATTCCAGTAGTACTGTCCATCCTGGTCCCGCTCCAAAAAATCATATCGGTTGAATTCCTGGTACTGTGTGTGACCCTGAGCGTCCTTAAATGTGACGGGCCTCGGCTCGTCTCCGTAGGCCAGCCAGAACTCAAACATCATGCGGAACAGGTCTGAGTATGCCTTATTCTTCATTACCCGCTTGCTCTCCAGCCGTCCGGCGGCCTGAGCAGCGGAGAACTGCTTGGCCTTTCCGCTGGTGGCGGTGGTATCCGTGCGCCCCTGGAAGGAGTCCGTAATGCCCAAAATCTGTCGAGCCTCCTCATAGACGTTGGACATGTAGAGTAGTTCGTACTCCAAATCTCCCTTGAAGTCGTACACCCCGATCATGGCCTTGTCTGCCGCTGACCCGATGTACCACCGCTCATTGTCGTTGGAGTCAATTCGCAAAGAAGCATTGTCCGGCAACGTAATTCGGGTACCTGCCTTGATGAGCCGGTCAATGATCTTTTGCTCCAGACGATTGATGGTGTTCTGCTGATCCTCAATCACATCCACATCCGAGTTTCCCAGCAGCTTGCCATATACCGACACACTCCGCTGCAATACGATTGGAAACACTCCCGGCTTGTAGAATGGGATGAGTGTTGGCCGCAGCACCGGCCGCCCCTCCTCGTCCAGATCCGGGGTTGCGCCTGGAATCTCCAGTCCCTTCTGGGTAGTGACTGGCAGCATGACCTGCTCGTACTCCTGCACTTCCCCAGTAAATTTCTCACAGCCGCACCACGGGCACGGACCTCCATCATACTCCACCGGTTCCTCCGGCTCCCCAGGCTCTACCGGAAGGCCATTCAAACCTCCCGCTCCTCCCATCGCGTCGGATGCCATCTGATGGGCCAGCATCTGACCGGCTATCTCTTGACGGAGTACTTCCTCCTCACTGGCAGTCCGCTCCACCCTGCGCTGTACCAGCTGTCCAGGCAGCGGCTTGACGCGGCCACACTCCTTGCACACCGGCTGGCGTCGTGCCTGGTAGTCCTCCAAATCCTCTAACGGCGTGTCGTTAACCCAGCAATAGCGATTGATTCCGCCCTTTTCGTTTTTCTCATAACCCACGTAACGGGTCACAGCATCCTCTGCTGTGCTCTCTCCATTGGAACTTCGTACATCCGGTTCGCTCTCGCTCTCGTCCTCCAGTTTGATTCCGTACTCCCGCAGGATTGCCCCTTTTGTGGTAGGAATTTTCACTATGATCCAGTCCATGTCCTCCACACCTGTGTAAATTCCAGGTTGAGGAGCCAACTGCTTGGGGTGGAGCATGCGCACCACTTCAGTTCCCACCGTGTCATGGGTGCGGGTACGGTTGTCCCACTCCACCAGGAAGGCCACCCCGCCCTGGATAGGTACCGTGCGCTCCGCCAGGTCATTGATGTCCTCAAAGGGCAGGCGGTCCAACTCGTTTCTGAGAAAGTTCTCAATGATTTCCGCCAGCTTCTCATCCTCTTTCCGCCTGGCCGTCACCTTGGGCTGGGGGATGGTGCTGGACACCTGGGTTTCAATGTTCTCAAAAACGATGTTGCGCACATGGCTGGTTTTGCGGGGTCCTCCGTCCCTCTTGGTGTCTCCCGGTACCATGGGCTTGATGACATTGCTCCCGTTGTAAATTTGCTCCCGCTGGTCCATCCGGGTGTATTCTCCGGAGTATTCGGCGTTGCTGTCTGCCAGCCTCTGCTGCCAGATTTCCAGCTTGGCCCACTCCGTCTTTTTCTTTCCCTCTTCCATGTGTCCTCCTTACCTCGGGGGCGGCCCCCATAGCTTTATCATCATTTCACGCTCTGCCTGCCCCGCCTTTTCCCAGTCCTGCCACATATCTGCACTCCACTTAGCAGCACCCACCGCCTGAGGCTGTGCAATCTGCATGGACTGTTGGGGGCGCACATAGTGAGCAATGGCCAGGGCCATGATGCAGTCGTCGTGGGCTCCCGGCTCGGCCTCCGGTCGCATCTTATCGTTGCGCACGAAGGTGAGCATCTCCTCCAGGGTGGTCTTGTCGTTGACTCCTCCCAGATGATCCCGCATCACCCGCACCAGTTCCGCAATAATCACCGGCCTGGTGAGCCGATCCGTGCGGAAGCCATAGGCGTGGCGAATCTTCCCGTCGAAGTCGTCCTCCACCTCCCGGACATAAATTTTCTTGTAGCCCATCAGCCCCAGCAACTTCACCGGATAGGTGGAGAAGTTACACTCTGGGGCCAGCAACGCCCGGTTGTAGTGCAATCCCAGGCAATAAAGCTGCCTGGTATAGGTGTCCTCGTCATATTGATGTCTCAGGGTGCATACCTGAGTCCCTGTTATATTGTCCAGCACCTGGGCCACAAACCAGTCTGACCCATCCCCGGCGGTGTCGCCGCCAATGACATAGGGCCGTCCAGGCTGCGGGGCGGCAAAGATCCGGATGGGTCCTCCTTTTTCCTCCACCCACCGGATGTTGGACAGGTGGATGCCGTCTGGTGCAAGGTCGTATTCGAATAGCCCCTCCTGGATTGGGGGCGTGAGGTGTTGCAGCCTCTCCCCCACAGCCTTTCCATTGAACACAGTTTTACCGGTAACACCCCACTGGCCCAGGCAGTAGACCATGTAGTAATGTTCATCGGTCTCCTTGAAGTCCTCCAGGGTGCGGATTGCCTCCTGGGTGAGAAAGCGGTTATCTTTGTATGTGCTCTCATGCACCCTCGCCCGTGGGTCCTTACGGTCAAAGAACCGCTTTTTCAGCCAGTGGGTAATGCTGATGGGGTTGAAGCTAATAATCATTTGTAGGTACTGGTCAAAGTCCGTGCGCAGACGAATGTCCAGCTGATTGAAGTCTCCCTCCTCCAGTTCTGAGGCCTCCTCGATCCAGATACCGGTGATGTTGAATATGGATTTCAGCTTCTCCACATCGTCCAGTCCAGCAAATAGAATGGCGCTGCCATTTCGGAAGGTGATGGTCATGTCTGACTTGTTGATCTTGGTCCCGGCCTGCGGGTAAAAGTCCCAAGTCTGCCTCACAAGCTGAGCCCAGCAACTCTCTCGCAGGGTTCGGGCCACCTTGCGGCATACAAGCCACCGGTGCCCCGGCTCGGTGGTCACCCGCTCCAGCACCTTTCGCCCGGCAAAGATGCTCTTGCCACTGCCGCCGCCCCCTTTGAGAACCAGAAACCGGTGCTGGTCAAAGAATAGGGGCAGAAAAGCTTCGTTGTTGGTTTCCTTCAGGTTCTTGTACCATTGAGCGGCCTCCACCGCCCGGTCCATCTTCTCCGCATTCACGGCCCATCACCGTCTCCAACCTCGGCCGGCGCGCCTTCCTCCCACAGCTCCCGCAGCAGCTTCAGCTTCTCCTGTGTGGTGAGGACCTGTTCCTTTCGTGTCTGTGGGCCCGTCTCCACCTCCAGCTTCTGGCTGTAGCCGTAGTTGTTCTGGAGGTTGAACATGATACCTTTCACGCCCTTGTCTCCCCGGGTGAGCAGTTGCTCCTCGTTCCAGGCTCGCATGACGGCCCGCACCCACTCGGTGGCCTCCTCCAGCTCCGGGTGCGCCTCGTGGTCACACCACCTGGCCCACGTTGACCCGTGTATGTGCAGATAGAGGCATAGCCCCACCACCGTTGGAGGGATGAGAAACTCCCTGGTTCGGATGACCTCCCCTCGGTCATTGCAAACTTTTTTGGCCTCCAGGACGGCGTGGCCCTTGTTGTCCATTTCTCCGGTTGGCACCATCTCGGTGACCTCCACCGTGCGGCTAATAGCGTCAAAGTATTCCTCAGCCGCCGCTCTCAATGCCTTGCTCGTCCGAAATCTCTTCACGTTGGCCACAGTTCTCCCCCCTCCTCTCTCGTTTGTCCTTTAGCTTGTCCTTCAGCTGGGCCAGATGGACGATCCGCCCCAGTTCCTCCTCCGTGGTGCCGGCCACCAACTTCCCGTATGTGGTGCCTCGTCTCCAGGCTTCCCCGGCCAGGATGTCCAGCGCCGACCTCACTTTTCCCATGGCTTCCGCCCCCTCTGCATGCGCTTTATTTTATTCTATCATCCATCTTTTTCGGTGTCTGATGTCTAAATACACAATTGGCGTGTCTAAATACACAATTCGGGCAGCACAAGCAGCCGAACCTCTTTTCGTTCGGCTGTCTGCACTGCCCACTGGTCTGAATTCCCATTCACGCACGCACATAGGCGCACCCCCGCACGCGTGTGTCGTGTCGCATTTGACCGGGCTATGAAATTGTCACACTACACGCTCCGGCGGGTCCTCGTCCGGCCCGTCCACCAGGGCCTTGGCGGTGATGTAGCGGATGTACTGCGCTCCCCCAATCCGGAACTCACGGCGGTAGAGCAAACGGGCACCCCTTGGCACTCCAACCTCCACCCCACTCTTGGCGATCCGGTCTTTCGGCTGTGGCTGCTTTAAGTTTCGAGAGGGGATGTATTTCTTTTCGTCGGGCAGACGGCGCACCTGCTTCATGAGATACTCCGCCAGACCCGAGAGATCATGTGCCCGCCACAGACGTTCGTTGTGCGTGCTGCCTAGCTCCCACTTGCTCAAGGCGATCTCCACTGCCTCTTGGTTTATGACCACATGATGATGGACGCGTTTATACTCCCCCGTCTTTCCGTCCATGTCCGAGGTGATGGCGACATACCGGAATGGCACACCCGCCCGCTGACAGGTGCGGCGCACTCTCCGCAGCCAGAGCCGGAGTTGATGGTGGGCAGCACGAAACAGCTTGTCCGCCCACTCGTCTCCATCCCCCTCCCCGCCGATGTACTCCACCCCATCGTCGGAGTATCCCAGGCGGACCAAGCATCCTCCCTTTCCTCTTGGAAAATTTAGGTTGAGCAGACGGGCCAGCCTCTTGATGGCACAGTTCTCGTTCACCGTCTGCTTGTTGACCTCTGTCTTCAGCTTCTTGGCATTTTTGGGCGGACGCTCTCCGCTTACCCAATATTTTACTTTTTCTCCGATAGAGCCATTCTCCCAGGTGCGGATCACCCAATAGCCTTCTTTCATTTCTCGGCCCCTGCCTCTCCTTTTTTGTGCATGGTCCCAAACTTAGGCTCTAAGCGGGTCCCATGAAATACGCGCGCACGTTTATATAATGTATCTCTCTCACTTCCGCAGGCAGGCCAGTCTTGTGGCCCACTTGCGGAAATGCCCAGGCGACCTAAAGCAGATCGTCTGGGAAAGCTTCCATGAATTTTTTTATTGCCCTGCTCATCGTGGTAAACGAAGCAATGTTGTGTTTTTTGAGCACGGCTTTGTTTTCCTCATCCCCCGTCAAGTAATCCAAGAGTGCCTTCCAGTTGTCCCCAGCTGCTGCACGTAGCAATTCGTCCACCCTTTTTTTCTTCTGCTCCGTCATGCTGTAATATCTCTTCATCGCGAACCAGATCGCCCCTTGTCGGTTGTACGGCACCGTTACCGACTGTTTGTATCGAAACTTCTTCAAAAATCTTCCCCCTCCTCGTCCATCATTTCTTGCAGGGCCATTTCGGTCAATCCCTGCACAATGTCTTCTTGCAGTTCTGCGGCTACCTCCCTCATGTGGTCAACCGTCAACTCCAAGTACCCCTTCGCCATCCCACCGCCTTTCAGCAGTAGAAACACCCCCACCGCTTCCACCTCGTCTTTCTCCACCTTTTCCAAAGACTCCACCACGAATTCCTGCCACTGCTCCAGTGGCTTATCACCTACCACGATAATGGCCACTACTTTCTGCCACCTCCAGTTTCATTTGCTCAGCTGGTATTTCTCTAATCTCCACCACGCTCGACTTTCCCCAGTGTTCCAAAAACATCCCCATGGCCTCTTTGACCCCCTGGGCTTCCCAGCTTTGAGCGTCCACTCTTACCGTGATTTCAAGCATCGGATTTCCTCCATCAACTCTGCATTTCTCGCCATCTGGATTTCCAGCAATAGGTGTGCACCTGCAGCCTCTTTTCTGGCTTTTTCCGCCTCCAGGATGAGCCGTACATTGGCAGATACCTCCTCTTTGGGGGTCAGTTCCTTTCCCAGCCCCTTTTTAATGGGAGCCGACCCAAAGGCGTACCCTATGGCAAAGGCGCATACAGCAACCACCGCAACCGCCAATATCATCACGCCGTCCATCAATCTACGCCCCCCATCTGTTTGCTCAGGGCTGCCAGAGCCGCCTTCAAGTTGCCCTTCTTTTCCTCCGGTGCGCGCTTGGACAATTCCAGGAGCTTGACCACCAGGCCCGAAGCCTGTTCAAAAAGCCCCTTGAATTCCGCCACCACTGGGTCTGCCATGGCCAACTCTTTTTTTAGTCGCTCCACTTCCAGGTGGGCCGCCCCGTCACCCGCACTCACCGTGGCCGCTTTTGCTTTCTCCTCTGCCTTCTTCAACTTTTCTTTCAGCCGCTCCCGCTCCTCATTGGCCTTTTTAACATCTGCGGTCACAGCGTCCAGTTCCTCCTTGTGGGCTTCCCGAGCCTGCCGTAGAGCCTCTTCCACCGCCCGCTGCACCTCTTCTGGGTCCGCTGCCTGAATAGCCACCTCCACAGGAGCCGCCTTCAAGGCCTCCAGCTCTTCCTTGGCCTTATCTACCGCCAGCTTTTGACGAGCCGCCTCCTGCCCACTGGCCTCTAGCTTTTCTTCCAACTCCGCAATCCGCAGACCTGCGCCTTCAGCAACTTCCCGCTCCTCTTCTAGCCGTCTTCGCAGTTCGTCCCGCTCCTTTATGGCCTGCTTTAGTTCCCGGGTTGACATCTCCTCCACATGGTTTTCCCTGGCAAAGTCCTCCCGCTCCTCTGCCGGCACAGCCAGCAGAGCCAAAGCCTTGGAATATGGCAAATTCCCAAACGTTTGGGATTTTACTTCCGCCCCGAATAGGCTTTCCTGGGCCGCTCCATACTCCTGGAACAACTTCATGAAGTTGTTGGCCGTGGACTGGGAGTACCCCGTCTCGTTTTTCACCCACTCCCCAAATTGTCCATGGGGCAATATCTCCTTGGCCTGACACATCCGCCGCCCAATCTCAATGATATTGGCCAACATAGAGGCGGTCAGGGCACGAATCTCCGCTGCCAATACCTCCGGGCTTTTCTTCTCTACCAATCCACTCATGCACACCGCTCCTTTTTATCTGGTAGGACAGGCGTCCCGTCCTTGTCTCTCTTGCACCCAGTTCTCAGCCATGACAGCCACAGGGCTTCAAATTCCTCCACCTCCTTGGTTCGGGCACAATTCCCTTTTCCTCGGTTTTGCCGCACCTTCAGCTTTTTCTCGTCCAGCTCCAGGGTAAAATAGGACTTCTCCGGCTTGTCTATGCGGCGAATAAAGAAGATGGCCGTCTCCCCTGTTGCGTGTTTTTTGGCATATCTCCACACGCAGTGGCTCAGTTGCTTGGTCTCGTCGTTCAATTCCTCCTGGCTTTCTGCCGGTCTGATGAGCAGGCCCCCGTGTCTGAATGCGTACCGCTCCAGCTTTTTTAGTCGCTTTTCGAACTGCGGGGCCAGTTCCATCTGTTCCCGGCGCGCTTTCTCCATCCGGCACTCCTCTGTTAGCCGGTCGTGGGCCTCCAGCAGGTCTCGTGGAAAGCGCACGTGCTTGTCCTCCAGGTCCAGCCCCATCTGCTCGCACATCCCCCAGTAGTCTATTAGGGCGTCCACGTCAAAATAGTTCTCCAGCGCCATATAAGGATCTACCTCCTGGTTCTCCCCATACAGTTCTATCTGCCGCAGGAGATAGGCCACGCTCTTCCCTACCGGTCCGATTCCCACAAGGCCCGACACATCTTGTCCCAGATAAAAGATGTTCCTGATGTCCTCCTCGCTCAGAATCTCCCAAACACTTTTTGCGGCTCGATAAGTCTCCCAGATTTCACTCCCCCATCCCATCTTTCTTCCCATTCGCAACTCTTCCCGGTTTAGACCCAGCATCTTGGAAGGGGCCTGCTCTTCCCACCGGATCTGGTTCAGCTGCACCTCGCCACGCCGATTCTTCTCCCACCCGTACCGCCTGACCTCTTCCTGGATCATCTTCCCTAATGCCAGCGGTAGCCCATGTAGAAGAAGGCTCTCTGCGTTCGGGTGTCTTTGCCACAGCCTCATATACGCCACTGGATAAGTCTCCACCAGCTTGTTCAGTCTCATGTACTCGCCCAGTTTGCAGTGCGGCACTGTGCTGCGCTCCAGCAGTTCCTCACTCAGTCCATAAATGTCACTCACTGCGCCCCAGCTTTCCGACCAATTCTTTGGCTGCCTCCACTCGTGATTTACCTGCACAAAATAACCCGCCGTCCCGGAATAGCTCTTGTTCCACCCATTGAGCTTACAGGCTTCCCGTCCATCAAAGACATACGCCTCCATCGGATCTATGGCCACCTCTTCATGCCCGTCTCGGTAAACCCGCAGCTGAGCACGCCATCCCGTGAGCGCCAGCGCACCATCCTGGAGCACCGACGCCGTCATGGTGTCGGTTTCCGATGTAACCTCCCACCCTTTTCTGCCCAGCCCAGCCGCATGGATCACCTCCACCGGGGAGCCGCACATCGGGCACAGGATTGAATCCCCTCCCTCCGTCGCCTCTCCCGCGCACAGGAAGCCGTACCTTCTCTTCATCCCCTCCGCCCACGGCAGGACGCGCTCCCCACCGCAGGCAGAGCACCGCACCCGCACCATCTTGACCTTTCTTGGCTTCCTCCTCTCCAAGATCGGCGCCATCAGATCCTCCTCCACCCACTCTGCCTGATATAGTAGCCCGTGGGTGTCAAGCTCCATGGTCACCTTATCTTTCAGCCCTTCCGGCGGGGTACTCGGCACAATCCTTCTATAATCTTTCACCCCGAACGCCCCCTCAGAAGAAGTCCGCCAGATCGATGACCTTCCCGCCGGCTGCCGTTCCCCTGGACTCGTCAGTCATCCCATAGAAGTCTCGGATGATCTTCTCGGCCACGCTTGGAACTACGCAGGCAAAGTTTCCCTTCCTGTGTTTGTCTGCATAGTCTTTGATCTTCTTCTCACACTCGGCCAGGCTCATGTCCTTCTGCTCCAGGTCTTGCTCCACAATCTCCTGCCACCCTGGGCAATCTCGTATGATGTCCTTCAGTTGCTCCCCCACCATCCATACCGAGGTTCCGTCCTTGCCTTGCTGGGCTGAGATCTTCTCAAATGCTGTCATGCTCCATCGCTTCCTTCCCCAAATTTTTCTTCAAATAAACAGTCCGGGCAAATGTCCAGCCATTCGCTGTCCACCTTTCTGCGCTCCCACCCGGCCTGCCGCATCATCTGCAAGGCGTCCCGCCGATCCGCCGCACCGTACAAGGAGTTGTCGCAGTAGTCGCAGTGTGCTGTGCAGGCTTGATACCTCACCTCAACACTCATTTTTTCAACTGCTCCAGATACCGTTCAGTCGTTTCCTTGATCGCATCAAGCACCAAGTCTCTGTATTTCTCGTTGAGCCGATAGCCCCCTCCCACATCCTTGTTGACCTGTAGCTTCTCAAACGACGCTGTGAGATTCAAGATGTCCTGTGTGGTTACATCCAACAGTTTTACTCCCCTTTCTCTGTGGAATAAGTCCGCCTGACGGATACTGAATACCAGAATTCCTCCCCGCAGTGTTCGCACTGCTCCAAGCAGCAATAGGCCGACATTTCATCCGGTTCATGCCCATATTGTTCCATTTCGCAATATGGGCACGTCAGCTTTCCTTCCATGGTTCTCCTCCCATCAACTGCAGCACCAACCTTCTGTACTCCACCTTCTTTTCCAGGTTCTCGATGTCTCTGTCCGGTGCGCCCCGCTTCTTGGCGCTCTCCAGGTTCTTCTCTGCCCTGGTAAGCTCCTTCTCGGCAATCTTCACCGCCTCCGCTCGCTCCGGCCTGGTGTGTGTCTGTCCCTTCAGGGCCAGCATTACATCCTGGAGTGCAGCGTGCAGCCGCTCATTCTCCGGTGTGCCTGGCTCTTGGAAGTCCCTTGCCCAGGCCGCCCAGTAGGCCTCATTGATGCGTTTCTTGGCGTCTTCCAATATGTCAAGCGATTCTGATAATTGGTTAACGCATGCCCTAGCAGCCTCCAGCTCATCAAATGCGGCCGAGAATTGCATATCGAAATCCGTCTCCTGGGGCGGTACAGACATCACCGCCGTCGGGCCGCGTTCACCCCTGCATAAGGCATACAGCTGCTTGCGGCACAGTTCGATGTCGGCTCTCATGTTAGGATACTGCAGTTCACTTTTCCCCATTTCCCTTCATCGCCCCTTCGTAGTGTCTTGTACATTTTCCCACTGAGTCATAGCGACACAGCCCATCCGCCTGTATCACCCTGGCCGCAATCTCCACCGCTCTGGCCTCCACGGTTTCTTTCGCCAATATCCTCACTCCTCTCTCGGCTCATATCTTTTGCAAGCCTTCTTGGACTGCGATGGTGTGAAGGTCCCTCTCCTGTCGTCCACTCGTCCGTACCTGTCCCTGTATTTGCTGTACACATCGCAGGTCCCACATCTCCGACCTGATATTCGCTGAAAGTGCCCGCAAGACCCGCACGTGTTGTTTTCCGACTTCGGGTGAATCCTACACCGTCCCTCCCGGTCAGCCTCCACCATCTCACGCAGGCGGTCCAGGTCGTAGTCATCCCCCAGGATGTCCTCGATCAACTTCAGCCTCTCCCGCATCTCCGCCGCCTGTATCGCAGCGGCGTGCAAGAGTCCCACGATGCCCTCCACGGTCTCGGTCCCGTCCTGGAGCGCATCATACATCTCGTCTCCCAAAGACTCTGCATTTTCTGCCTCGATGTTGAGGCCGTGCTCTTCAGCGGCCCACTTGATCCATTGCACCAGAGTCACATCCTGGTAGTCCGGCTCCGGTCCCCCGCCACGTACCCAGACCTCTCCATCTTTGCCGTAAAACAGGTTCAAGCTTCGGAACATCGACTTTTCGTCATCCGTTGTCAACCGCTTCACGTTTATTCCCCCTTCAAAACCCCTATTTTGAGTACGCCTTCAAAAATTCTGCGCAGCCGATCCCCCCTGCTCAGTCCACGCCTCCCCCGTCAGAGGCCTGCCGCACTCCGGGCAAAATCCAGCCGGCTTGTAATATGAGTAGTTCTCACAATCGCTGCACGGGTCACTGGAGAAGCTGGCCCCGTGATATTCGCAGGTTCTGCACCCTCTGGCTTCGCATCTCGGGCATGGCTTCCACTCTGCTGCCAGGGCTACGTCCTTTCTCCCTCTGATTGGTATCTCTCCTTTTAAGGCCAGCATGACTTCATACTCAGTACCAGTCTCCATGAGGATTCCGGGCCTCGCCGGTAACTGCTTGCTCCTGGCCCAAGCGATCCAATAAGCTCTATCAATACAGGCCTTTGCTCGGGCCAATTTCTCCTCCAACGTCTCTTGGTTGCGTTCTGTGTCTTCGCTCGGTGTGGTATTGTCTTGATAATCCGGGTAGGCAATAAATTTGATTCCGTAATATGTGAGGGTGTCGCATGTCGATCCGTTCTCAAAGCTGTGCCCGTCCCAAATCATCCACTCTTCATCCTCTGGATCCGGCTCCCCTGTCTCCTCGTCAAGCATTACCGTTCTGACCAAGATGGGGTGGTCTCTCGTCACCTTCAGCAGTTCTTCCTTGGTCAGCGGTACCATTCCCCCAGCCTCACAGAAATGGTCGTTTTCCCGTGTTTTCGAGCCAGCCTCAATATTCACGCCCCACTGCCTCCTTCCAGTCGTTCATGATGATCCGCTTCTCCCTCACCAGCTTGTCCACCACGCGGCCCACACTTTTGTAGTGGCACATGCCAGCCATCTCCCGCAGGTGATACGCTGTCTGCGGTGTGACGGTAATCACTATCTTTTTCAGTCGCTGCTTTGCCATTTCAGTCACCCCTTACTTCATGATTCCGGTGAAGCTCTCCCGCACCGGCCCGCCTCTGGTCAAAAACTCCACCACATGGAATCGCCCCTTCGGGTGGATGTACACCACCTGGCCCTCCATGGGCATGGGGCGTTTGCTGTCTGTCCCGCTCATTGAGATGGCCAGTCTATGTACCCGCTCCCCCATATGCACGAATACATTCACTCGCTTTTTCATGTCACTTCCCCTTTCTTCGGACACCAGGCAGGGATGTATGGTTTGAACCGCTCCACCCCAACCACATAGCCTTTGTATCTCCCCGGGCCAAAGCATCGGTAGCAGATCTTCCCGCCACCCCAACTCTCCGCCCGAACATTCTCACACCCCTCGCAGGAGCGGGAGAAATCAGCCAGACACTGCTTGGGTTGACTTTTTTCTCCTGGTTGCTCGCTTCGGCTTTTCATCGGTCTCAGCCTCCCCCAGCACTTCAAATCCGCACTGCCGGGCAATGCTGGTCCATGCCACGCCCCATCCTTTGGCCGCTGCGCCCACGGCGCCCAGCTTGTCCTCTGCAACGACAACGGACTCACCCAGGGTCGGGTGAGTCACCTTGTATCGCTTCTTCACTTCCGCGCCCCCTCTCCGTCAAAAAGACTGTATTGGATCTTTCGCATCCGTTCGTCTGCCTCTTCCTCTTTCATCTTTTTCAGACAGCAGGAGCCGTACCCGTCCCGCAGTCCTTGCTCACTGGTGAGAATCCCGCCGCACCGTTTACACCGGCGGGCAGGAATATCAAAGATTTCTTCTCTCATTCCAGCGCATCCTCCAGTTCCACCGCCTCAATGGCGATCTTTCGCTGCGTGTCACTCACCCTCGGCATAGGGTCTTCGGCCCATGCTTTGGTGAACATCAGCACCAATGCCATAACCGTCCCCCACGCCACCAACAGAATTAGTACACAGACCGTAGCTGCGGCTATTCCCCCTACCACACGGTCCCTTTTCTTTTTCGTTTCCTTCACTTCTCCATCATTTCCTTTCTCAGTTTGTCCTCAGCCTCGAAATCCCGCTCCAGGGTGTCCGGGTGAAAGCACAGCACAATGCTTCCCCCACCCCATCGGTCCGAAATAATCAGGTTAATCCTTCCGTTTTTGCTGAACCAATCATTTTCGCACTTGATGACAAGCTCCAGGCCCTCCACCTCAGCCTGAAAAATATCCGCTCCTGTGTACCGGTTCCCCTTGTCCTCAATCTTCGCTCCTCGGGCAATCTGCCCAATCAGCTTCTTTGCTGCGGCTTTTGTCAGCCGCACGCTTTCCCGTTTCTCTGCACACATTTCTGCCACCCTTTCTTGTCAGTCTCTCCAGCACCTTCTCCGGCGTGGACCCCAACGCTCTGGCCAGGTCACAGAGCAGTTTGGCCAGCCGTTTGGCATCATTCTCCTTCTTGCTCATCGCTCTGCCCCCGCTTTTCAGCTATGACGATCAGCAGCATGCCCAGCACATGCTCGGCTGTCAGCCCCATCCAGTCCCCGATCTCTCCCACAAGTGTCTCTAGGGCATTCATTCCGTCATCTACATCATTCGAACTCATTACCACGGTGGACTTGCCCACTTTTACGCTCACATTCAGATCACTCTTCATACCGCATCAACTCCCCATTCACCATTTCATACATGTACCCGGCGCAGTCGAAACGAATATAATTCCAATCCGCGGAGGAATACACGGGCAGGCGGGCCAGTTCATCCTTCACTCGTAACTGGCGGTACTTATTCACCTCGTAGGTGTCTGCCTGGCACTTGATTGCCACTCGATCCCGACCAAATCCATATTCTCGGCAGACGATTCCCTCCGCTTGAATCGTGCTCAGCACCTCTCCGTGCTTGGCCAGGTCCTCATATTCCTCCTGGCTCATGTGTGTGCCTACGTCATCCGTCGGCTTCCATTCCAGTTCCCGGTCCAACTCCTCCTGGAGCTTGGCCACCTGGGCGGTCAGCTTGACGAGGTGGGCGGTGTACTCCTTCTCCTTTTCTACAAGCATGCTGCCCAATTCTTCCATGTGGTTTGCTCGTCTCTTGTACAGGCGGGCCGGTTCTCCCCGCTCCACAAAGTTCTTGCAGAACGCCTGCTTGTCCCCGTCGAACTGGCAGTACTCCGCCTCGATGTCCTTGTACTCCTCCGGGGTAGGCTCGAATCCAGTCATGTTGGTAAATTCCTGCATCAACATCTCAGTTCCTCCTTGGCTTGTCCACGTTCTTTTCTGTGACAAGGCGGGACGCTTGCCCCGCCTTGCTGTTCAATTCCTTTCAGCTTTCCTGGCCGCTCGCTCCGCTGCAATCTCTGGGAATACCTCCTCGAAGGGCCGCAGCCCCTCAGCCTTATAGACCCGCCGCCCTGCAAATACAGCATTCAGCCCTTGTACATTTAGCATGGTGCTCACATAATTCCGCTGCTCTTCATTCATTTCATCCATGGGGTAGTCCTTCCCATCGATGACCACGAAAGACTCCCCCCAGAATTTATATCCCTTGGAAGTCGTGATTTCTTTCAGCATCAGCTTCCACCTCCTATTTGATCCCTATGTATGTCCCGGTTTGTCCTATTCGGAGAGCGCAACCTCATTTATCTTGTTTTTCTCCGAGAATAATGGTATTCTAGCGATGTAAGGCATGCCCCACATGACTTACAGTTTTTCGTCGTGTCTATACGGCGAACGGCCCCTTGCTTGTGTACTTTCGGGCCTGAATCCACATAGGCCGCTAAGGTTCCCGCCTTGGCGGTCTATGCTTTTCTTTTGTAACTCCGCATTGCCTTCCCCCTTTCTTCCCCGGGGCAGGCCGCTCACACGGCCTGCCGCTCTGCCAGCATCCGCCCCAGGGCCACACCCTGGAAGAATACCAGCATGTCCTTCTTCTGGGCCTCGGTCATGTCGCCCAGAGTCTCCAGGAGGCTCTGCACCTCCACCCGCTCATCCTGCGGAATCATGATCTTCATTTCGTTCATGGTGTTCACCTCCATTTAGCAATCGTTTTTCACCCTATATACATGATTGCTTTCATGAGTAAACAATATACCAATCATGTATTTTTGTCAACCCCATTTTACCATTCTACTTGACATTTATAGCAACTATGTATATTATATTTTTCAGAAAGGTGGTGAAAGGTATGGAGACATTAAACGACAGAATACGGCTTGCTCGAAAACATTTCTCCTTATCTCAGAAAGATTTTGCAGATCAACTTGGACTCTCCCAGCGTTCTATCAGCTGGAGCGAGCAATCTGGAAATAACGTGCCAGACAGCACTATCAAATCCATTTGTATGGCTTTCTCTATAAGTGAGCAATGGCTCAGGGACGGTACAGGCCCCATGCAATCCCAAAGCAATTCTTTTGACTTGACGCAGTACGTCTTGGACCGAGACGGTGATCCGCTGGAGTTGGAGATCATCAAGGCATATCTCACACTCCCCAAGGACATCCGCCAGGCGGTCCTGGATCACTTCCGCCAGTGCCTATCCTCGTCCCCGTCCTCTCCCGCTCCGGCCCAGTCCGTGGAGGAGCTGGAAGAGGAATATAAAAAAAGGCACTCCGCTTCTGCCTCGACCACAACCTCGAATGCTTCCTCTACCACTACCGACGGAAAAGCCGCCGGTGACCAATGACAAAAGCCAGGCTTCACCGCCTGGCTTTTGTCTTGTCAATCTTTGGTTGTCGTGGTATATTGGTGAAAAAAGGGGTGGCTTGTATGGGCATTATGATTTCTTTTGTGGTCATTATGGCAGAGTATGGTCTTCAAGGGATTGGGTTCTGTTCTATCTGCTATGCCATCGCATCTTTGATTGGCTATTTCATAGAAGGTAAATCTGTTCCTAGGATTGTTGACGGAATTCTTTATATCTTTGTCATCTTATCGCTTCCAGTTTCCTTTTGGGGCGTCAGTATCTATGACCTCTACAAGTCTCGCCTGAAGAAACAGCACGAGTACGAGTTCGACCGACTATTTTATATCAGTGCTATTTCTGAAATGCCAGATGATTACAACATAGAGCGATACCATCTCTCGTGTTATCAGTTCATAGACAAAGACGGTATGTTTGACATTGAACGTTGGAGATCCTATGAACTTGGCAAATACGACCAAGGTGTTTTTCGTCTCTCTATCATCCCGCATCATTCCCGCTTAATCCCCACTAGCCCCGAAAAACCTTCCAATGAGTGATCGTCCTCGAGTGCGCAAAATCTCATGGTTCTTCCCCATGTAGTGGTTGTTACGATCGACTGTACCCTTCCTAAAACATGATTGGAGAGTGGTCTTATGGAGCCTCGCAAGACAGACTATGCCTTACGAATATTCCTATTCTTTGTGGCTATCCTTCTGATTTCCTCTGTGATATTCCTAGTTTTCAATCTAACAAAAACAAAGTCAGCAGAACTGTCTGCATCTCCCCCACCCACATCTCCTTCCATCTGCATTCCCCCTTCTTCCGGCGAGATATTCCACACTGTTTTTCTCAGCCCCTCCCCCACCGTCCCCGTTGGCGCAATCGGAGATGGGTATTACTACGTCAAGCTAAAAGACCACACCAGTCAAAAAGAAGTCCTCTCGTTCTTTCTCCACGGGAAAAATACAGTGAATTTCAATGTCGATGTGGGAACTTATGATTTGTATTTTGCTCATGGGGATGTGTGGTATGGAGAAGATCTCCTATTTGGTGACGACACTGAATACATGATGGCTGAATCCCCCATAGTAATCAGCCAGAACAATGACCCCATACAAATATGGGCACCGTCCATATTCCAAGGCGAAGATCTGATTATATCCACTACACCCATCGATGCTGTTCGGTTTTGATCATTATGCAGTTGACAAATCTGTCCTATGTTCGTATGACTGATATAGATTGAAAAGTCATTACTTTTCTAATGACTTTTGTAAGGAGTGGCGCACCACCTTGGTGTTCCGCTCCTGATTTTTTATTGACCTCTTTTCCTCCTTCGTGGTATGATTCGTTCAACGAGAGAGGAGTGGTTCTATGAAACAATCTGCTGATGTTAAGATAGCCGCCGCCTATATCCGTGTTTCCACTGATGACCAGGTGGAATTTTCCCCCGACGCTCAGCTGGTGGAGATCCGCAAATATGCCGCTGCCCACGGCTACGTCCTCCCCCAGGAGTTTATCTTCGTTGACGAGGGTATCAGTGGCAAGCACACCCAGAAGCGTCCCGAGTTCAACCGTATGATCGGCACAGCCAAAACTAAGCCCCGGCCCTTTGACGCCATCCTCTTGTGGAAGTTCTCCCGCTTTGCCCGAAACAGAGAGGACTCCATCGTGTACAAGTCCATGCTGCGCCGGGAGTTGGGCATTGACGTCATCTCCATCAGCGAGCCTCTGGCTGATGACAAAATGAGCATCATCATGGAGGCCATGATCGAGGCTATGGACGAATACTATTCCCTGAACCTGGCCGAAGAGGTCAAGCGGGGCATGACCGAGAAGGCCCGCCGGGGTGGGCTTCAAAGCAACCCCTCTTTCGGCTATCGGGTAGAGAAGAACATTCTGGTCCCCATCCCTGAGGAAGCTGCCCTGGTGCGCTCCATATTTGACCGCTTCATTTCTGGCGAAGGGCTATACTCTATCGCCAGATGGCTTAATGACATGGGGGTGAAAACTCATCGAGGAAACAGGTTTGAGAATCGTACCATTGAGTACATGCTGAGAAACCCGGTCTATATCGGGAAAATGCGGTGGAACCCCACCGGGCGTACTCGCCGGGATTTCACCAATGAAAATATCATCCTAGCAGACGCTCAGCATGAGCCGCTCATCTCCCAGGAAACTTGGGACGCGGCCCAGCAGCGCATGGCCATGGTCAAAGCCCAGTGGAAATTCCACGGCCGCCCTGTCACCCAGCACAAACGGTGGATGTCTGGCTTGGTCCGTTGTGCTGACTGTGGCAATGTCCTAATCTTTTCGGCCCCACATTACTGGAAGTGCAATGCGTATGCCCACGGAGCATGCCGTAGTTCCCAGCACGTCACAGAGGAGAAACTAACCGACATGCTTCTTTCCCTGATGGAGCACGATGTAAAAGAGGGCAGTCAAATTTCCTATACCATCGCCCGTTCCCGCCCTGAGGCGGTGGATGAATCCGCTCTTCTCAAAGAGCAGATAAGCCAGATCAACGCCAAACTCGCCCGTCTTCGAGAGGCATACCTTTCCGGTGTGGAGGATCTGTCCAGCTATGCCGCTGCGAAGTCTATCCTGGAGGAGAGGGCCGTCCAACTGGATCGGCGTGTGCGATCTATGGAAACTCCGCAGGACAAAGAAAAGGCTGACCAGCTCATGAAAGAGCAAATCAGCCGTTGCCTAGATGTATTGAAAAATCCTGATTCCACCAAAGAGGAAAAGCACACAGCCTCCCACGATGTGATTGATCGCTGCATCTTCTCTAAGAATAGCAATACCCTGCGCATTTTCTACCATCTTTTTTTGCCTTGATTGTAGCTTATTGATGTACGGTGGTCCAGACGGGGAACTGGGTGCCTCCCTGCGCTATCTCAGTCAGCGGTATTCCATGCCATGGCCAGAGCTGAAAGGTCTCCTCACCGATGTAGGTACAGAAGGATCGATGTGACACCGCCTCAGATGAAGTGAGTATGTCGTCAGTCTATTGCAGGACTTTCTGGTACAGCGCCTGACTTCCTGGGCACTGGGGTAATCTCGGTCGTAGTCGTGTTCCAGTCCGTAGGCCAAAACCAAGCGCGACTTGGGGATTCTCACACTCGATGTGTTTTCCATGCCTGGGCGTCATACCAGAGCAGGAGCGAAAAAAGCAATTGGAACTGTATGTGCTGCGCTTTAGTGACAATATCTCCTGTATAGGACTAGGTGGAACTCAAAGAGATCGCCTTGGAATGGGACTTGGGACTTTTGATAATGGATCCACACTGCTCCGTTGGGCTAAAAAATTTTTGAAAAAACGCAAATTTACTCTTGCAATCTTTCTTCCTCTATGCTAATATATCTGAGGTCAATCGACCAGAACAATGAAATATCCGGGTGTGGCGAAGTTTGGTATCGCGCTTGACTGGGGGTCAAGAGGCCGCAGGTTCAAGTCCTGTCACTCGGACCATGCGGAGTACTTGTAAGGTTTGCAGGTACTCTGCTTTTCTATGTTTCAGTGAACCTGAGGCCTCTTGGTTCCGTCAGGCACATGAAATCCGCCGTTCAAAAGAGCAGAATGCACGAAAGCCGGTGTAGAATTTCTTTCCAGAATTCTACACCGGCTTTCACATTATGGTTTTGTGGGTGCATCGTTGGTAACATCACCATCCCCATTCACTGGAATGGCATTCCCCAGATATGTGGGTTGTGGTTTGAACATTGCCGTGAAGAAATCCTTAACCTGCGCCAACACTTCCCTCACATCTCTCCCCCACTGTCCAGCGTAGTCCTGTCCATCTGCCGCAACTCCGTAGGCATCCAAGCCCAGAGCTTGGGCGATGTATATGGCCCGATATAGATGGTACTCCTGGGAGACAATGACAACCTTTTTTGCTTGAAAGATTTCCTTGGCCCGATACACACTCTCATAGGTGGAGAATCCTGCGTGATCCATAAACACATCGGAGGAAGGAACGCCTGCATCCAAGGCATATTGCTTCATAGTGCCTACTTCATCATAGTCTGGTCGTCCGTGATCTCCACTCATGAGCAGTTTGGGCGCTACCCCCAACTGACATAGTTCGATGCTTCGCTCCAGGCGATCTTTCAGCATCAGGCTTGGAGTCCCATCCTCTTTTACTGCACATCCCAACACCAAAATGCAATCAAAATCCTCCAATTGAGCAGCCTCTTCCGCTGACAATAGTCTTTCTCCTCCCACCGAAGTCACCCTTGCATGAATGGCAATGACACACACCAGACCAAGGAGTATACATGCGGCTAGAATACACGCGATAACCTTGATGACACGAAACCGAATCTTCATTGGGGTATTTCCCCTTTCATTTGTAGTAGGTCCAGTGTAGCCCATTTGTGCCATTGTGTCTAGGTATAAATTATGAACAAAACATCGGACAACAGATATTATCTGCCGTCCGATGTTCAAAATCTGTATTTTTGTTCCAATTCCAGCAAGAATTGTTTGGTGTCCACTCCTGCGGCATACCCTCCAAGGGAGCCATCTGCACCGATGACTCGGTGACATGGGATCAGAATGAGAAGCGGGTTTCGATGGTTTGCCATGCCAACTGCCCGACAGGCACGAGCGTTTCCAATAGACTGGGCAACGTCTAGATAACTGCGTGTCTGTCCATAGGGGATCTGGCACAGGGCGGACCATACCTGCTTTTGAAACGGTGTTCCTATGAGATCATATGGTACATCAAAGTGCTGTCGATTCCCTCGAAAGTACTCATCCAACTGCTTAGCCAGTTCATCCGTCAGGGGTGTGGGGGTACATGACTCGTAGGATGGAGTCTGTACCATTTGGACAGAAACAATAGAGTCTCCCTCTTGCTGGATACGAAACGTACCGCAGAGAAAAGTATAAAACGCAACCATCAATCCGTGTGTTCCACTCTATGTTTACTTATGAGAGCAGTGTCCACGGTGATGATGGTGCTCTTCACAACTGTGTTCTCCACAGGTGTGATCATGGTGATGGTGCTCCCCATGGTGGCTGCATTGTACATCTGGGTTATACTCCAGTTTTTGCACCAACAAGGCCTCCACGGCCTGGTCCGCATTGCCAGAGACCCCGCCATACAGCCGAATGTTGGCAGCGGCCAAAGCATTCTGGGCACCGGCGCCAATGCCCCCACAGATGAGTGCATCCACCTGCAAAGCAGTGAGGACCCCGGCCAGAGCGCCGTGTCCACTTCCATTGGTGTCCACCACGGTGTTGTTGGTCACAGATCCATTCTCCGCATCATACACTTTAAACTGCTTGGTATGTCCAAAGTGCTGAAAAATCTCTCCGTTTTCGTATGCAACTGCAATTCTCATAACGGTATCTCCTTCTGGTTTTTGATATTGATTGTGATAGTAGTGCTTAAAACATCCCGTGCAGGCACATTCGTCTGGTGTTCCATCGCAGAGTTGCACATCGCCGCCCTCAATACGCAAAGGCAACCCATCCACTAAAACATCCGCCAGTTTTTTTCTTGCACTGCCATAGATCTTTTGTACGGTGGTGCGGGCAATTTGCATGGATTCGCTGCATTGCTCCTGGCTCATTCCTTCCCGATCAATGAGGCGAAGGGTTTCGTATTCGTCAACCGTTAGAACCACAGGTGGCTTTTCTCCCCCACCCGAGACGGGAGAAAACGCCAAGGTATGTGGGTAGTGGCACACTCGTCTGCACTTGGTTGGTCTGGGCATGGGCATCCCTCCTGCCTTTGATATTACTCATTATAAAATAGTTTATATCATATGTCAATTATGTTTTTGGCATATGATATAAACTAACATGGTGTTACTTGCATCTAAGCGTTCGCAAAAATTGCTTTTGCTCTGGAGTGATCCGGTAACTCTCGGTCGCCTTTTGAATGGTCTTGTTGTGAATCCATGGGGACAACCGGTGCTCCAGCAAATACGGAAATGCTGCGTTTGGCTGTTTTACCAGGGCCTCGGCAAAATACCATGCCACCATCATCTTCACATAGTAATCTCCCCTTTCCACCTGGGCCGCCCAACGAAGATAATTGGGATCAAACCAGTCATCCAGGTAAAAACGAAGCAGCACACCCAGGGCAAAGCGCACCGTATATGGATGTTCCGCTAGGAGCCACTCCAACACCTGCTGAGGAAGAAAATCAGGGTGTTTTTTGAAGGCTTTCGGCACCAACAAATCACAGGTGGCCCAATTGTCTACCCAGGGCAAAAAACGGTTAAGTTCCGTTATCGTTGTCAGATAATCTGGATTTTCGCACAGAAGAAGGCCGTGCAAATTATTTTCCTCGTAGTAGGTATGTGGCAAATGGGTGAGAAACTCCCTGCACTCCCGGGTGTTACGCAGTTGTTTTGCTAGGCGACGCAGGTCTGGCATGCGAACACCAATTACCACTTCCGGAGGTACCGTGGGCATTAGCTTGCGCTGGAACGCTTGATAAGTAACATCTTGCAGAGCAAAGAGCCGTTGCACAATGGGGTCATCCATCCTTCTCTCTCCTTCCGGTTTGGATGTCTCCATTATAGTATCAACCTCCATGGGGAGCAAGGGGCCAAACGCCTTCGTCGTTGAAATAAAAGATATGGGGTAGACACTGTAAGGTGAGTTCTATGTGACGGTCTGGATAAATCACAATTTGGTCAATCAGTGTCCTGTAAAGTGCGTCACTGTCCAACGTCCCATTCAATAGTGCGTGAAGTACGGATGTGATCTCTTTTGTAGTATCGTCCTCTGTCTCCAATGTTTCAAGACCACTTGGAAGGAAACTGTTCAGCCGATCCAGTTCGTGCTGATAAAGGTCGTTCATTTGTTGCATATCCTGTGCAGTGATGTTGCCGGAGAAGTAGGCATCCATGACAGCCTCTTTCTTGTGTTGTAGGTTCTGCCGTTGTGTCAGTATACGTCTTGTATCGGTTTCTCGCTCTGCCTTGAGAATCCCAATCAACTGGGATACCACGGCATTTCGGTCTATATTCAAAACCGCCAAAGCCTGCCGGAGCATTTGCTTTGCGTCATCATCCCGCAATAGCCGTCGAATCCCACACGGCCCACCCCGAACAACGGTGGAGCAACTCCACCGAAGAATCACATTCCCGCAAGAAGAACGTTTTTGCCGCGCTACAAAATTAGCCCCGCACATCCCACATTTCATTTTTCCAGACAGGGCATGGTGAACGGAATCCCCCTTCACGGTGTGCCGATCCCGCCGGCTGCGCTCTTGCTGTACCAACTCCCATAGTTGTGGAGAAATGATGGGAACATGGTGCTGTCTCAGCACAACCATAGGCTCTTCCCCGTGGTTCGTTTTCTTTTGATGACTGAGATAGTCCGGGGTATAACTTTTCTTTTGAATCAGATCCCCTTTGTACTTCTCATTTTTTAGAATTTTTAGAATATAGCTGGATGTCCAGATTGGATTTCCGGTGGGAGTACAAAGCCCTTCGTTTGTCAAGATTTGCGCAATCCGACCACTTCCCAATCGTTCCAGGCCATACATGTGAAAAATACGTTGCACCAGCTTGGCCCCCTCTGGATTGACGGTCATCACCCCATCTTTCACATCATACCCCAGCATGGAGCGGCCAAACACCACCCCACGCTCCATTTGGCGGGTCTGTCCCCATTTGACTCGAGCAGATGTTTTGCGGCTCTCCTCCTGGGCCATGGAGGCCATGATGGACAGACGC
>CALXDO010000008.1 GCA_944387075.1 uncultured Oscillospiraceae bacterium
TAGAGATGAGGTTGGTGGCTTCACTCACGGCAACGGTCTCCACCACCGGCCGAAGATGGTTGGAAAAAAACTCGAAGAGAAGCAGTATTAAGAGACAGAGCAACAGGGTCAGGACGAGAAAACGAGACTTTGACCGCTGACTCCATCGCCGTAACCGACAGCGCAATGGTACTGACACGTCATCACCCCCGGGGCCATTGTATGCACCCGGGGGCTTGACTCATTCAGTGTCCCAACAGTTCCTGAGCAGCCAGCATCAGGCCCGCTTTACCGGACTCATAGGTGAGTCCGCCTTGGAGATAGACGGTATAGGGCTCTCGCATAGGAGCGTCTGCGGACAGTTCGATGGAAGCACCCTGGATAAAGGCTCCGGCAGCCATAATCACCTGGCAGTCATATCCGGGCATATCCCAGGGTTCCGGAGTGACGTAGGAGTCCACAGGAGCTCCGGATTGGATGCCACGACAGAATGCCTTGACTCCTTCCCCATTACCCAGGTGAATCATCTGGATGATATCGTGGCGTGGTGCCAAAGAGCGAGGTTCCGTGGCATACCCCATCTGTTCCATGAGGGCAGCTCCAAACACCGCAGTCTTTAGGGCCTGAGCCACGGTGTGAGGGGCCATAAACAGCCCCTGGTAAAGCAGTCGGTTGTTCCCCAGAGTGGAACCGCACTCCTTGCCGATTCCCGGGCAAGTCAGACGCATAGCGGCGCCTTCAATGAGGTCGTGGCGGCCAGCCAGATAGGCCCCAGTGGGGGCCAGGCCACCGCCGGGATTCTTGATGAGAGATCCAACCACCAAATCAGCTCCCACGTGGGTGGGTTCCTTCTCCTCCACAAACTCTCCGTAACAGTTGTCTACCAAAATGGCAGTGTTGGGATTGTGGCGGCGGATGATCTCACACATCTGGCCAATCTCATCCACAGACAGGGATGCACGGGTAGAGTAACCCTTAGAGCGCTGAATGAGCACTGCTTTCACCTTGGGGTCAGCCACCGCTTGGGCCAGCCCTTCCAGATCCGGGGTATTCTCCGGAGTGAGATCTACCTGTCGGTAGGCCACACCGAAGTCTTTCAAAGACCCGGTGCCCTTATCTGTCACACCAATGACGCCCAACAGGGTGTCGTAGGGGGCCCCCACGGCGGACACCAGCACATCTCCGGGGCGCAGACAGCCAAAGAGAGCGGCGGAGATGGCATGGGTGCCGTTGACAAACCCGATACGCACCAGTGCATCCTCCGTGCCGAAGAGGTGGGCGTAGATCTCGTCCAGCTTGTCCCGGCCCAGATCGTCGTAGCCGTACCCAGTGGTACCGGCGAAGTAGCTCTCTGCTACCCGGAATTGGCGGAAGGCATCCAACACCCGCAGGGTGTTCGCCTCTGCTACCGCATCAATGCGGGCGAACTGCTCCTTCAGCGTCTCCTCTGCCCGCTGGGCCAGGGTACGCAACTCGTCAGAAAACTGTAAAGACATTATACTTAACACTCTTTCTCTAGCTTAGTATTGGCCAGTCTGGCCACCAAATCCACGCAGGCCTGCACGCCACTGGCAACCACTGAAGCCACTGCGTATTCATAACCGGAGGGGCTACCAGCCTGACACAGAATTTTAAGGCTTTCTAGGATATTCAAGAATGAGCTCCATCCAGCGTATTTACATACTGTTTGAACTTGTTGCCCCGCTCCTCGAAGTTGCGGAAGCAGTCAAAGGACGCACTGGCGGGAGAGAGAATGACCACATCCCCGTTCTCTGCCTGGTCGTGGGCTGTGTGCACGGCCTGTTCCAGGTTGTCGCAGCGGATGATCTCAGGGTTGCCTGGGGTATAGCCGGTGGCTTGCCGGGTAGCCTGTTCAATCTTGTCTGCGGTGGCACCAGTCAAAATCAGGCACTTGACAGACTGGACGATCTGGGGGCCAAGCACGTCGTAGGGAATGTGCTTGTCGTAGCCACCGGCGATGAGGATCACCTTGTCCTGGAAGGAACGCAGTCCGGCGATGGTGCGGGTAGGGCTGGAGGCAATGGAGTCGTTGTAGTAGCGCACCCCGTCCAGCTGCCGTACCAGCTCGATGCGGTGGGGCACTCCGCCAAAGGATTTGGCATACTCCCGGATGGTTTCATCCGACACCAGGCCATCTAGGGCGGCAATGGCTGCCATGTAGTTCTCCAAGTTGTGTACACCGGGGATAAGAATATCGTCGGCAGCCAGAATGGGGCGGGTGTGGTAACAGATCATTCCCTCCCGTACGCAGACCCCGCGCTCCAGATTCTTCTTCCGGCTGAACAAGGTAACCTCTCCTCTGGCCTGAGAGGCAAAGCTGGCTGTGATTTCATTGTCTGCATTGAGCACTAACTTGTCCCCGGTGTCCTGGTAGGCAAAAATATTGCGCTTGGCAGCAATATATTCTTCCATGTCCTTGTGAACATCCAGATGATTGGGGGACAGGTTGGTGATGACGGCAATATTGGGGCTTTGCTTCATGGTCATCAGCTGGAAGGAGGACAACTCCAGTACCACCATGTCGTCGGGACGGATCTCATCCACCTCGCACAGAAGTGGGTGTCCAATGTTGCCACCCACAAAGGTGCGGTAACCGGCTGCCTTCAAAAGGCCTGCAATGATGGTGGTGGTTGTCGTCTTGCCGTCCGAACCAGTGACCGCAATGACGCTGCAGGGACACAGATCCAAAAACGTCTCCATCTCGGAGGTCAGCCGTGCGCCCTGCTCCACAGCCCGGGTGATCTGGGGCACGTCAGGACGGACACCGGGGGTGCGGAAAATCACATCTGCCCCTTCCACGCCATCCAGGTAGTTTTCACCCAGACTCACACGCAGACCTTTGGCCTCCAGTTCGGCCAGGCCTTCAAAATTCTCCCGCTCCCGCTTATCGCATACCCGGACGCTCAGTCCGGCCTGTAACATCCGCTTTACCAAGGGGGCGTTGGACACCCCCATGCCGATAACGGCAATCTTTTTCCCCTTGAGAGAGTTCAAATAATCTGTTAAAATTGATTCCATTGACTTCGGCCTCCCTTTCCCTTTAGGAGCAAATGACATCAGGATATTATAACGCATAAACTGCCATTTGACAATCATGCAAAGTTGAAGTACAATGATACGGCAAGTAAGCTGGACAGCCGCGTGGGCAGGTCGAAAGGCCGTTCATGAGGAAAGTCCGGGCTCCGTAGGGCAAGGATAACGGGTAACGCCCGCCGAAGGCGACTTCAGGAAAAGTGCAACAGAGATATACCGCCTTGCTTTTGCAAGGTAAGGGTGGAAAGGCGGAGATAAGCGCCCGCCCGATGACTGGGAACTGCTCATCGCTGTAAACTCTATCCGGAGCAACACCGTGGAAACGCATGAGAGCCGGCCCGGCTGCGTTTGGGAGGTGGCTGGAGCGCAGCGGCAACGCTGCGCCTAGATAGATGGCTGTCTTAAAGGACAGAACCCGGCTTACAGGCTCACTTGTACCAAAATCGGCTCGCTCCTGCTGGGTGCGGGCCGTTTTTTCTCTTGACAGGCCCGGAAAATCCGCTATAATAAAATACGAAATTCAAAAACAGACAGTTCGGAACCATCCTGTCTCTAAACAAAACTACGGGAAAGCCACAACCCATGGTTGTGGTGCGTTTTTGTGCGCAGTTTGGATGGTGTACTCTTTGACAGAGTGCGCCATATTTTTTTGTTCACGGAGGGATCACGGTGGAACTCAGTCGCTATTCCGTCATCAAAGATAAAAATCCACGGGAAATTGTTTTGCTCCGTGGGAGAGGATGTGCCTGGAAACGGTGCCGGTTTTGTGACTACCATCTGGATGCCTCCCAAGACGAAGAAGCAAATCTGACGCTCAACCGGGAAGCTCTGTCCCATGTGACAGGCCAATTTCACCGCTTGGAGGTCATCAACTCCGGCTCCTTCGCAGAGCTCCACCCTTCCACTTTGTTGGAGGTGGATCGCACCTGCCGAGAGCGTGGCATCCAAGACCTTCATGTGGAGAGTCATTGGATTTTTCGCAAAACCTTACCCGCCCTACGGGAGCATTTTGATGCCATGGGAGTGCGCCTGCATGTGAAGATCGGCGTGGAGACCTTCGACGCGGTCTACCGGGAGCAAGCCCTGGACAAAGGAATTGACGAAACAGATCCTGCAGCCATCGCAGCCCCCTTCGACGACTGTTGCCTTCTCTTTGGCCTCAAAGGCCAGAGCGTAGAGAGCATGAAACGTGATGTGGAAACGGGCCTTACTCACTTTCACCGGGTTTGTATCAACATTATGGTTCCCAACACCACCCCCGTTCAGCCGGATCTGGCCGTGCGGGATGCCTTTGTGCGTGAGATTTACCCTCTCTACAAGGATAATCCCAGGGTAGACATTCTGTTGGAGAATACAGACTTTGGTGTAGGAGAGAAATTATGAGAAATGAAGTTCTACTGATTGTTACCCTTCTGGTTCTGTACGGCTCAGTACTGTTGTGGTTTGCCTTGTTCGGCACCAGCGGATTGATGGCCTTTACCGTCTTTGCTACCATCGCTGCCAACATCGAGGTTTTGATTTTGGTACAGGCCTTTGGCATGGAGATGACCTTAGGTAACATCCTCTTTGCCACCACCTTCCTGGTTACCGACATCCTCAGTGAGATTGCAGGAAAGAAGCAGGCCCAACAGGCGGTTTGGATTGGCATTGCCGCAAATATCCTCTTTGTATTGGTCTCTCAATCCTGGCTGATGTATGTCCCATCGGTCAACGACTGGGCCACCCCCTACATGAAGGCTATTTTCTCCAATACCCCCCGTTTGATGCTGGCCTCTTTGGCTGTGTACGCCATTGTCCAGGTGTTTGATGTATGGCTGTATCACAAGTGGTGGGAGTTCACCCAGCGTCTCAGCGGGGACCGGCGAGCCTACCTCTGGGTGCGAAATAATGGTTCCACCCTTATCTCTCAACTGCTTAATGCCATTTTGTACACCATATTCGCATTTTATGGAATGTATGATATTCCAACCCTGGTATCCATTGTCCTCTCCAGCTATGTGATTTTCATTTTTACTTCTCTGCTGGACACGCCCATCGTCTATTGGGCCCGTATCATCCACGAAAGAAAGCAAATTTCTCAGTCGTAATCTCCCCCCTCCACGAACTGGTGTTGTGGAGGGGGTTTCCCTTGTCGAACCAGGGCTCGTATGATATAATCAGCAAGGTTTATACCTTTTTAAATGGAGGAATGACACATATGATTCAATTAGTCGTCAGCGACATTGATGGCACTCTATTGCCATACGGAGAGACCGTCCTATCGGATGAAATATTTTCCTTGATCCAGCGGCTGAAAGAACGTGGAGTCCCTTTCTGCCCTACATCTGGGCGTCAATACCATTCTGTACGATCCCTCTTCTCTTCTATAGCCGATGAACTGCCCTATATCTGTGAAAATGGTGGCGTTGTTTTTGGACCAGGCCCCGAAGAAACTGCCCCAGTTCTGGCTTCCATCCCTATGGACCGAGACACTGCACTGACGTTAGCCAAGAAAATTCTGACCATGCCCGACTGCGAGTTGCTTGTAAACGGAGCTAAGTATGCCTATTTGTGCCAGTGCTCTCAAGAATATCTGGAACATGTGCGAGACTTCAAGGGATTTCAGGTGAAAATCGTAGAGGATCTGAACGAAATTCAAGATGACATCCTGAAGGTTTCCACCCGTTGCACTTATGGCACTCAGGCAGCAGCTGAGGAGCTGGGGCCCTCCTGGGCCAACGTATTCCACATGGCTGCAGCGGGAGATGACTGGTTGGACTTTACTGTGTCCGATAAGGGGCAAGGTGTTGTGGAGTTGTGCCGCATCATGGGAATTTCCCCCGAACATGTCTTGGCCTTTGGGGACAACTGGAATGATGCGGCCATGCTCTCTGCCGTAGGGCACCCCTATCTGATGGCATCCGCCCAGCCGGAGTTGTTGGAGCGGTTCCCCACCACCTGCCACCGTGTGGAAGACGTGCTGCATCACTGGTTGGACACGGGAGAACTTCTCTAATCAAATCCCATACTTGTGAGGAGGAAACCATGTTTCCAGAAAGATTTCTCAAACGACTGGAGAACCAATTGGGTCAGGAGGAGCTGTCCCAATTTTTGGCCGCTGCCGAGCATCATCGCTGGGTGGCACTGCGCATCAATCGTCTAAAAACCGACACGCCACCCTCTTTGGCCCAATTTGGTCTGACTCCTGTTCCTTGGGCAGAACAGGGCTATTATTACGACCCCAACACCCGGCCGGGGCTGTCCCCCTACCATGAGGCAGGGCTCTACTATCTCCAGGAAGCCAGTGCTATGGCCCCGGCGGGCCTGTTGGATGTACACCCTGGTATGCGGGTTTTGGATCTTTGCGCAGCCCCTGGGGGAAAATCCTCCCAGTTGGCCGCTTTACTGGCTGGCCAGGGTCTATTGGTGTCCAATGAGATCGAGCCAAAGCGAGCGGTGATTCTAAGCCGCAATCTGGAGCGCATGGCGGTCGCCAATTCCCTGGTGCTCAATGAGCATCCCCGCAAGCTCTCCCAGCGTTTCCCTGACTACTTCGACCGCATTTTGGTGGATGCCCCCTGCTCCGGTGAAGGAATGTTCCGCAAAGAAGAAGCCGCCGCCACCGACTGGAGCGTGGAGACGGTGGAGATGTGTGCGCACCGGCAAGGGGAAATTCTCCACTCCGCGGCCCAGATGCTCCGCCCCGGTGGACGCATGGTATACTCCACCTGCACCTTTGCGCCGGAGGAAAATGAGGGCGTGATAGCGGCATTTCTCCAAAGTCACCCTGATTTTACCCTGGTGCAGGTGGATGCTCCTTGGTTCTCCCCTGGTCGCCCGGACTGGGTGGATGCCCCTCCCTGTGGCCTGGAGCATACCTTCCGCCTTTGGCCCCATCATCTCCATGGAGAGGGGCATTTTGCCGCAGTATTGGAACGAACCGGCGATGCTGCTCCACAAGATCAGCCGCTGGAACCCGCCGTTTCGGCCCCCAAAGAATTGACCGGGTTCTGTGCTGCTGCCGGGGTCACGCTGCCTGAAGGGAAATTGATCTCCTTTGGAAAAAATCTATGGCTGGCGCCCCATGAAATGCCTGTTCTCAAGGGCCTAAAGGTTCTGCGAACTGGTTTGGAACTGGGGCAACTTCTGAAAAATCGGTTTGAGCCCTCCCACGCTCTGGCGCTATGGCTGAAAGAAACAGCTTCTCAGGTGGACTACCCTGTAGACAGCCCGGAAATTGCCGCCTATCTCTCCGGAAATACCATTCTGGGCACTCAGACCGGGTGGACCCTTCTCAAGGTGGATGGATTGTCCTTAGGCTGGGTCAAGGGAAGCAACGGCGTGTTGAAAAATCATTTTCCCAAGGGACTTCGACGTACTCTACGCTAGTTTGAAAAAGGCAGGGGGATGGACATGGCTGACATCATTCTGTGATCAGCTGTGCTGGAAGATGTACCTGCCTTAGCGCACATCCAAACCCAAGCATGGAACGCCGCCTTTGGTGGCATACTATCTCCAGAAGCTTTGGCACAGGCCACGCGGCTGGGTATTCCCACCTTCTATTGTGGATGTTTGAGAAAAACCAAGGGACCAGGAACTTTTATGAGTAACATGGTTTTACTCGGACGAAACAAGAAACTCTGGGAGCCAAAGAAGTGTTGTACTCCATTTCATGATAGGGGGAAACCCATGCAGATCGGATGTATCATTCTGGCCGCCGGGAAAAGTACGAGGTTTGGCGGAAATAAACTGTTGGCTCCACTGGAAGGAATCCCGCTTTTAGCACACACCTTGCAGGCTATCCCCTCCTCCCTGTTTTCTCAGGTGCTTGCTGTAGTGAGCAACCAGGAAGTTGCCCATCTGTGTTGGAGTTACGGCGTGGAGGTCTGTTACTATGAAGGTGGTCCTCAGAGCCAATCCATTCGCATGGGCTTACAAGCTCTTTCGAGTGTTGATGGGTGTCTCTTTGTGATGGGAGATCAGCCGTTGTGCCGTGCTGACAGCATCGGGCAGCTGGTGGCTTCGTTTCAAGCCCAGCCCCAGGCTATCCACCGCCTCGCCTATAAGGGTCAACCGTCCAGCCCCACTCTCTTTCCCCGCCACCTCTTCCCCGCTCTGATGCAGTTGACTGGAGAACAGGGAGGTATGGCCGCTGTGGGAGACACCCCAGTTTGTTATGTGGAGGCAGGAGGCTCCTATGAATTGTGGGATGCAGACACTCCAGAGAGATTATCCAAAATCCAGCAATTTTTGCAAGCACACCCCTGATGCACCGCAGGGGTGTGCTTTTTGTCGCTTTACATACCGCAGAAATTAGGTTACAATGTAGTGTGTGTTGTTATGCTTTGGCCGAAACATGTGAATATACAAGGTTTGGAGGAAGTGTCTTGTTGACCATCAAACAATATGTCCGGGCGGAAAGTCTGGAACAAGCCTATGAATTGAACCAAAAAAAGTCCAACCTCATTCTGGGCGGGATACACTGGATGAAGATGACCACTCGGACCGTGAACACTGCCATTGACCTGTCCGGGCTTGGACTGGGAGAGATTGTGGAGACTGATGATCGTTTTGAAATCGGCTGTATGGTCACCCTCCGCCAGTTGGAGCAGCATCCCGGTCTCAACGCCTACACACACAACGCCATAGCCCATGCGGTCCAGGACATTGTGGGGGTACAATTCCGCAACACTGCCACAGTAGGTGGCTCCATCTTCGGCCGCTATGGCTTCTCTGACGTGCTTACCGTCTTTTTGGCCCTGAACACCAAGGTGGTGTGCCATCGTGCTGGGGAAATTTCTTTGGAGGAGTATGCCCAGATGGCACAAGACCGGGATATTTTAGTCAAGTTGGTGGTGGAGAAAGCTCCTCTTCAAATTTCCTATCAGGCCATGCGTCATGCCCGCACCGACTTTCCCATCCTCACCTGTGCCGTGTCCTGTGTGAACGGCATGTGGCAGGCTTCCGTGGGCGCCCGTCCCTACAAAGCAAGCCTGGTGCGGGACGAGGAAGGCTTGCTGGCCCACGGTGTGGGGGAGAAACAGGCAGAGAAATTCGGTGACTATGTGACAGAAAAACTGAATTTTGGCTCCAACATGCGGGGCAGCGCCCAATACCGCCGTCAGATTTGCGGCATTTTGGTGCAGCGGGGCATGATGGAAGCCAGTGAGGTAAAGTGATATGGAATTGAAATTTGAACTCAACGGAAAAAACGTGTCCACAGTCATCGAGGCGGACAGTCTGTTGCTGGATGTACTGCGTAATCTGGGATGCTCCAGCGTCAAACGGGGGTGTGAGAGTTCTAACTGCGGCCTCTGCACCGTTTTTGTGGAAGACAAGCCGGTGCTGTCCTGCTCGGTGCTGGCGGCCCGAGTGGCCGACCAACATGTCACCACTCTGGAAGGGCTTCAGGAGGAAGCGGCTGACTTTGGCGCCTTTATCGCCGACCAGGGGGCTGAACAGTGCGGCTTCTGCAATCCCGGCCTGATGATGAACGCCATTGCCATGTTTCGGGAAAATCCTCATCCCACTGAGGAAGAGATCCTCTCCTATCTCAGCGGAAACCTGTGCCGTTGCTCCGGTTATGAAGGTCAGCTACGGGGCATTCAGTCCTATCTGGCCTTTAAGGATGCTCAGAAAGGAGGGGCGTGATCATGCGTCATGTGAACCAACCCGTCCGGAAAAAGGATGCCATGGCCCTGCTCACCGGAAAGCCGGTGTACACTGGGGATTTGCGTGACCCCAAAGCCCTGGTGGTAAAGGTGCTTCACAGCCCTCATGCCAACGCCTGGATCGAGAACATTGATACCTCCATCGCAATGAAAGTTCCAGGGGTGGAAGCCATTTTCACCTATGAGGATGTGCCCCAAAAGCGGTTTACTATGGCCGGTCAGACTTACCCGGAACCCAGCCCCTATGACCGCTTGCTTCTGGACCGTCATGTGCGTTTTCACGGGGACGCCGTGGCGGTGGTGGCTGGCGAGAGTGAAAAGGCCGTAGACAAAGCTTTAAAAGCCATCAAAGTCACCTATCAGGTGCTCCCTGCAGTGTTAGACTTCCGCACTGCCAAGGACAACCCGGTGCTGGTGCACCCTGAGGATAACTGGATTGCTCACTGTCCCGTGGGGGCAGACAACCACCGTAACCTGTGTGCCCATGAGGAAACGGGGCACGGAGACATTGAGGCGGTTTTGGCTGACTGCGATGTGGTGCTGGAGCGCACCTATCACACAAAGGCCAACAGCCAGGCCATGATGGA
>CALXDO010000009.1 GCA_944387075.1 uncultured Oscillospiraceae bacterium
CAAAACGGGCGGCACCTCCACGGCCATTCTCAACGGAGCCAACGAGGTGGCGGTGGAGCTGTTTCTCCAGGACAAAATCGGATTTTTGGACATCGCCCGGCTGGTGGAAGGGGCGTTGGAGCGGGTGGCATCGGTGCCCGTGGATACCCTGGACGATGTGCTGGAGGCAGACCGCGCCGCCCGGCAGGCCGTCCATGACTTGTTAATCTGAGGTGAACGTGCATTGTTGGAGCGAATTTTTTTCATTCTGCTGGCAATTCTCATCTTTGGCGTGATGATTGCCATTCACGAGTTTGGGCATTTCATCACCGCCAAGCTGTTGGGCATCCGGGTCAATGAATTTGCCATCGGCATGGGCCCCGCCTTGTGGACTCGTACCCGTGGGGAGACCCAGTATTCCCTGCGTGCCCTTCCCATCGGTGGCTACTGCGCCATGGAAGGGGAGGACGAGGACACCGGGGATGAGCGTGCCTTCAGCATCCAGCCCGCCTGGAAAAAGATCATTGTCCTGTGCGCTGGGTCCTTTATGAACTTTCTCATGGGGCTGGTCATTGTTTTGGTGCTCTATTTAGGGGTTTCCAATGTCCGCGTTCCGGTTGTCACCCAGTTGGCTGACGGCTTCCAGTTGGAAGGAGAGTCAGGGCTGATGGAAGGGGATCGCATCCTCTCGGTGGATGGCCACGGCATCTGGGTGTATGAAGATGCAATCACCTTCCTCTCCCGCAACGACGGCAACGGGGTAGACCTGGTGGTGCTGCGAGACGGGGAAAAGGTGGTGCTGGACGACCTGCCCATGGAGCGGTATGAGTACCAGTATGACGGCCAGACCGCCTACGGCTTTGGTCTGATCTTTGGGCAGGTGGAGCCGCTGAACCCGTGGGGCCGCATCCAGATGGCCTTTGCCCAGACCGTGGACTTTGTGCGCACCGTCTGGATGAGCCTGGGAGACCTGGTCACCGGACGCGTGGGTGTGGACCAGATGTCCGGCGTCATCGGGGTGGTGGACGTGGTGTCCCAGGTGGGCAGCCAGTCCGACTCCATTTTGATCGGTATTGAGAATGTGTTCTACATCATGGCCCTGATTGCCGTGAACCTGGCGGTGATGAACATGCTGCCCATCCCCGCCCTGGACGGGGGCCGGGTGCTCTTTGTGCTACTCAACGCCATTTCGTATCTCTTGTTCCGACGGCACATCCCCCAGCGGCTGGAAGGATATATCCACGCCGTGGCACTGGTGCTGCTGCTGGGTGTGATGCTGTTGGTGGCCTTCCAGGATGTCTGGAAAATTGTAGTGTAATAACCGGAAAGGAAGTGACCTTGCATGACTCGTCAAATTCATGTGGGGAACGTCGCCATCGGAGGCGGCGCCCCCGTCTCCATTCAGTCCATGACCAACACCCCCACCCACGACGTGGAGGCCACGCTGGCTCAGATCCGAGCCTTGGCGGCTGCGGGGTGTGAGATTGTGCGGGTGGCGGTGCCGGATGAACGGGCCGCTCAAGCCATCCGGGCGTTGAAGGCAGGCAGCCCTCTGCCGCTGGTGGCGGATATTCACTTTGACTACCGCTTGGCCCTCACTGCTGTGGAGGGGGGCATTGACAAAATCCGCATCAACCCCGGCAACATTGGCTCGGAGGATCGGGTGGAGGCGGTGGCCTGTGCCTGCAAAGAGCGGGGCATCCCCATCCGCATCGGGGTCAACGGAGGCTCGTTGGAAAAGCCCCTGCTGGAGAAGTACGGCGGGCCCACGCCCGAGGCCTTGGTGGAGAGTGCCCTGGGCCATGTGGCCCTGCTGGAGAAGTACGGCTTTGAGGATATTTGTATCTCCATGAAGTCCTCCTCGGTGCCGGTGACCATGCGGGCCTACCAACTCATGGCCCAGAAGTATGACTTTCCCCTTCACCTGGGGGTCACCGAGGCGGGCACGGCGGAGATTGGATCCATCAAGTCCGCCGCCGGCATCGGCGGTCTGCTGGGCCTGGGCATTGGCGATACCTTCCGGGTTACCCTCACCGCTGACCCGGTGGAAGAGATTGTGCTGGCTAAGAAGATTCTCAAGGCGGTGGGACTGTGCAAGGATGGCCCCGACCTCATCGCCTGTCCCACCTGTGGGCGCACCCAGATTGACCTTATTCCCATGGCCCACCGGGTGGAAGAACTGCTTCGCGGCGTGGACAAGCCCATCACCGTGGCGGTGATGGGGTGCGTGGTCAACGGTCCCGGCGAGGCTCGCCACGCCGATGTGGGCATTGCTGGGGGCAAGGGGGAGGGCGTGCTCTTCCTCCACGGGGAGATTGTGGATAAGGTTCCCGAAGACCAGCTCATTCCCCGGCTCATGGAACTCATTGATACCCTGTGACAAGGAGTACATAGCATGTCAGACAAGCAAGTGACCTTTCAACAGACCTTTGGCCAATACCCCTTCCCCGAAGGGGTATTGGCTTGTTTTGCCCACTATCCCACCCAGGTCAAGGTCAGCCGTCAGGCTCGCACCATGACCTTGTACCTAGAGGGGGCGCAGGGGGATGAGGCTGTGGTGGAGCAACTGCGGCAGAGCCTTACGCACCTGTTCTCTCTTCACCATGTGGAGGTGTCATTTTCACCACAAGCGGCCCCTGCGCCCCAGCCACAGCCCACTGCCCCTGTGGCGGAAGCACCGGCTCCAGTCGCGCCCCAGCCCGCCTCCAGTGGAGACCTGTTTGCCCAGATGGAGGCCATGCGCCGCAAGGTGCTCAACCAGAGTAACCCCGGAGGCGGCCACGGAAAGCCCAAGGTGAAACAGATTTACGGCAAAATCAACGGCAAGAAAAAGCCGGTGCCCCTGGGTGAGCTTCAGCTGGACATGGGCAGCGTGTTGGTGGAGGGCACCGTATTCAATGTGGAGCACCGGGAACTG
>CALXDO010000010.1 GCA_944387075.1 uncultured Oscillospiraceae bacterium
ATGACCTGGGAGTTGGAACCGGGACGGAGCAGGGGCAGATGCCGGATCAGTCTGTCTCCGTCGTACATACCCAGGACGATGTGGAGGACTTCTTCTTTCAAACCACCCCGGCCACAGTACCCAAAGAGAGCCTGATCCGCTGCCCCCTGCTGCGCCTGCGGGATTCCGAGTATGCGGGGGAACACACCCACCTCAACGGCCAGACAAAGAGAACCGTTGTCATTTCTGAATATATCCCCGTGGCCTATCCCACAGGCCCGATCCGAAGTTTCCTGCTTCGATTCCTGGCGTCTGGCCACTACAACGGCTACTACCTGGCTCCGCTGGAGGATGGCTCCTATGTCTGCGTCTACTTTGACGATTATCTCATGCTGCGCTCCGACGATGAGCTGCCCACAGGCTATATTCGGTACACAACCACCGAGGAGAAAACCATGCTCCATCAGATGGCGGAGGATTATGAGGTAGACCCGGTGTATGTGCTGGATATGTACCGCCACGACAAGGTCAGCTGGATGCTGGACTTTGCAATCCGCGCTGGCGTTGGTATTCTCCTGCTGGTGGTCGGCTCAGTTATTGTCAGGAGTGTCAAAAAGGCTGTACGAATCAAAGAGGAGCAAAGCTTAAAATGATTATGAGCGATTACAGCCATGAACAAATAAAAAATTAATTCTTAGGAGAAGAATATGAGTCAAGAAAAGTTAACTCGAGATGAATTAGTCGAGTTGGTGCGAAAAATTATGACTTGTGAAGGAAACGAGGAGGAAATTGACGAAATGACTTTCTTATTGAGGGAAAATGTCTTAGATCCACAAGTTACAGATTACATTTATTATGATGAAAAAACACCCGAAGAAGTCGTTGATTTGGCGTTAGCATATAAGCCTATTCAATTATAAATTTTCAAACTTCGCATTCTGAGAAAATTTATACCCTTTATGCTGCGTGGTGGAGCTGTCCCGGAGCATGACCCGCCCGGACGGCAGCCGTGACTTTGCGGTGAGCCACTATGATTACGGCAAAAACGACAATATGGTCAAGATCCAGACCTCCACCGGAGGACAGGTGCTGCGGGATCTTTTCTCCTCTGGATAGTCATCCCACACCATAAACATCAGCAAAGAACCGGCTGTATGCTCCCACTTCATTTAGGGTAAACTCCTCTTGACGATGCTCTCTCAAATGGAGTATAGTGAAGAAAACGACCACAGGAGGGTGTGCCATGAAGAAAAATCCCGCTTTTTATCTGCTGGGCCTTGCCGCTGCCGGAGCCGGAGCCGCTGGAGGGCTTGCCGCTGTGGGCAACCTGCTCTATTCCAAAGCCATGATCCCCAAAACACGAGAGGCAGACTATGAGGACCCCAACGAGACCCAGAAAGAGGGCCGGGCCTGGGCCAGAAAAGCCGAAGGTTTCCGCTCTGCCACCATCCAGTCCCTGGATGGGCTCATCCTGTGGGCCGCTGTGGTCCCCGCCGACCAGGAGACCCACCGCTGGGCCATCTGTATGCACGGCTACCACGACACCCATGAGGCCATGGGTGCCATCGGCCTGCACTACCATCAGGAGGGCTGGAATGTCCTGATGCCCGACCAGCGGGGCCACGGAGAGAGCGAAGGGGACTATGTGGGCTGGGGCTATGACGAGCGGCTGGACTTGGTGGGCTGGATCAACTACATCCTCCGTCGGGACCCCGATGCCGAAATTCTCCTCCATGGCGTGTCCATGGGAGCCGCCACCGTGCTGCTGGCCACCGGCGGCGCCCTGCCCCACCAGGTCAAGGCGGCGGTGGCCGACTGCGCCTACACCACCATCGAGGCCCAGATGCACCATGTGCTCCTCCACCACCGGGACGAGTACCTCAACGCCCCGGTGCCTGTCCCCACCTCTGCCCTGTTCTCCATACTGCGCAAAACCGCGCTGCGCCGGGCGGGCTATGATCTGCGGGACGCCTCCCCCATCCAGGCGGTGGCCCAGTCCAAAACCCCCACCCTCTTCATCCACGGCGTGGAGGACGACTTCGTCCCCTCCTCCATGATGGGAAAGCTGTACCAAGCCGCCAAGTGTCCCAAGAGCTTCTTGTGGATGCCGGACGCCGACCACGCCAACTCCGTGGGCACCAACCCCCGGTTGTACTGGACGGCGGTGGATACCTTCCTCCAGGACTACTTCCCCTCCGAAGATTGAGCCATTTCCCCAGCACAGGGCATCTGTGCTGGGGAAATTATTATTTTTGCAATTACCGATTGACAAGGTAGGTAAAAAGGCGTATCATATAACCAACCAATTTAGTAGGTTTTAATTTGATGCGTCAGGAGGAATCCGTCATGGCTCATATTTATACATCCGCCCATCAGCTGATTGGGCACACTCCTCTGTTGGAGCTGACCCATATTCAAGATAAACTGGGTCTCAAGGCCAAGATTTTGGCCAAGCTGGAACTGTTCAACCCCGCCGGATCGGTGAAGGACCGGGTGGCGCTGACCATGATCGACGATGCCGAGGCCAGTGGGGCCTTGAAGCCCAACTCGGTCATCATCGAGCCCACCTCGGGCAACACAGGCATTGGCCTGGCTGCGGTGGCTGCGGCCCGGGGCTACCGCATGATTGTGGTCATGCCGGACACCATGTCCATGGAGCGCCGCCTGCTCATGACCGCCTATGGGGCCGAGCTGGTGCTCACCCCGGGGGCCAAGGGCATGGCCGGAGCCATTGCCAAGGCCGAGGAACTGGCCTCTGAAATTCCCAACAGCTTCATTCCCGGCCAGTTTGTCAACCCCTCCAACCCCAAGGCCCACCGGGAAACCACAGGGCCGGAGATTTACACCGACACCGACGGTGAGGTGGACCTCTTTGTGGCTGGTGTGGGCACCGGCGGCACCATCACCGGGGTGGGTGAGTATTTGAAATCCCGCAACCCGGACGTCAAAGTGGTGGCCGTAGAGCCCGCCGACTCCCCGGTGCTGTCCGGCGGACAGCCAGGCCCCCACAAGCTCCAGGGCATTGGGGCGGGCTTTGTCCCCCAGGTGCTCAATACCCAGGTCTACGACGAGGTATTCCCCGTGACCACAGAGGAAGCCTTTGCCGCCGGCCGGCTCATGGGCCGCAGCGAGGGCCTGCTGGTGGGCATCTCCTCGGGAGCCGCCCTTCATGCCGCCATCGAGATCGCCAAACGCCCGGAACACGAGGGTAAGACCATCGTGGTGCTCCTCCCCGATACGGGAGACCGGTACCTGTCCACCCCCATGTTCACCGAATAATAGAAAGGAATCCTGCCATGCAGATTTACGCCGATAACGCCGCCACCACTCGCCTGAGTGACACGGCACTGAACGCCATGCTCCCCTACCTGCAAGGAGAGTACGGCAACCCCTCCAGCCTCCACTCCGTGGGCCAACGGGCCCAGGAGGCTCTCACCGATGCCCGCACCCGCATTGCCGCCCGGCTGGGCTGCGAACCCATGGAGGTCATCTTCACCGCCGGGGGCAGCGAGGCGGACAACCAGGCCATCCGCTCTGTGGCCGCCTGGGGGAAGAAGAAGGGCAAAACCCACATCATCTCCACCGCCTTTGAACATCACGCCGTCCTCCACACCCTGGAGGCCCTGGAGAAGGAGGGCTTCAGCGTCACCCTTCTGGACGTCCACGAGGACGGCATGGTGTCCGCCTCTCAGGTGGAGGAAGCCATCACTCCAGAGACCTGTCTGGTCACCGTGATGTACGCCAACAACGAGATCGGCACGGTGCAGCCCATCGCTGAGATCGGAGAAGTGTGCCGCCGCCACGGGGTGTTCTTCCACACCGACGCGGTGCAGGCTGTGGGCCACCTGCCCGTGAATGTCAAGGAGCAGAACATTGACCTGCTCTCCCTCTCCGGCCACAAGTTCCACGGCCCCAAGGGCATTGGGGTGCTATACGCCCGCCGGGGTGTCCCCATCTTCCCCCTCATCCACGGGGGAGCCCAGGAGCGAGGCCGCCGGGGCGGCACTGAGAACATCCCCGCCATCGTGGGCATGGCCGCGGCCTTGGACGAGGCCTGTGACCATCTGGAGGAGGACACCCAGAAGCTCACCGCCCTGCGGGATCGACTCATTGCCGGGCTGTCCCGCATTCCCCACTCCGTGCTCAACGGCAACCGGGAGCACCGCGTGCCCGGCACCGTGAACTTCTGCTTTGAGGGCATCGAAGGGGAATCCCTGCTGCTGTTGCTGGACGACAAGGGAGTATGTGCCTCCTCCGGCTCGGCCTGCACCTCCGGCTCCCTGGACCCCAGCCATGTGCTGCTGGCCATCGGGCGGCCCCACGAGATCGCCCACGGCTCTCTGCGCCTGTCCCTCTCCCCGGACACCACCGAAGAAGAGGTGGACTATATGATTGAGGCTGTCACCGACGTGGTGGCCTATCTGCGCTCCATCTCCCCGGTGTGGCGCAACCTGGAGGCAGGCATTCAAGAATTTATCATCAAGTGAGGTAAGATATTATGGCTTTATACAGTGAGAAAGTAATGGACCATTTCCGCAACCCCCGCAATGTGGGCACCATGGAAAATCCCAGCGGCGTGGGTGAGGTGGGCAACGCCAAGTGTGGCGACATCATGCGCATCTATCTGAAAATTGACAACGACATCATCCAGGACGTGAAGTTTGAGACCTTTGGCTGCGGCAGTGCCATCGCCTCCTCCTCCATGGCCACCGAGCTCATCAAGGGCAAGCCGGTGTCCCAGGCCCTGGAGCTCACCAACCAGGCGGTGGTGGAGGCCCTGGACGGTCTGCCCGCCCAGAAGATCCACTGCTCCGTGCTGGCCGAGGAGGCCATCAAGCTGGCCCTGAAGGACTACTACGATAAGAACGGCCTGGACTACGACCACAGCCAGTTCCCCGACTGCGAGAACTGCGCCCACTGCCACGCCCACTAAAGGAGCGTCTGGTATGATGGTGTCCACCCGAGGCCGCTACGCCCTGCGGGTGATGGTGGACTTGGCCCAGCACCAGGGCCAGGGTCTCACTCCCATGAAGGACGTGGCAAAGCGGCAGCAAATTTCCCTCAAGTATTTGGAGAAAATCCTCCCGGTGCTCTCCAAGCATCACTACATCTCCGGCACCCAGGGCAAGGGGGGCGGCTACCGGCTCACCCGGGCCCCGGAGGAGTACCAGGTGGGGGATATTCTGCGGCTCACCGAGGGGGATTTGGCCCCGGTGGCCTGCCTGGAGCCGGGGGCGCCCCCCTGCGACCAACGGGAGAGCTGCCCTACCCGCTCTCTCTGGTGCGAGCTGGGGCGGCGGATCAATGAATATCTGGACAGCGTAACCCTGGCCGATTTGATGAAGTAAATTTGGCACCCGAAACTGGCAGAAGTACCAGTTTCGGGTGCCAAATTTCATATCTTGGCTTCTATCCCCGTTTTACGGCTCTACCAGCTGGGATAAGCCCCCAAACCACCAATGCCCCGGCGGCGCAGACCGAGTCCCTTATCATTCCGTAAAAAGCGGCACATTCCAAAACGCTTTGTAATATTTCTATGTATCATTACTATTTGTGTTCCTTTTTCCCATGGTTCTCTACCTTTTCCCGCCCTTCGCTGTGCTCTGCTGTTTTCCACACACCATACTACGCCGCTGCACCAGGGCCAGGTCTCATCCCCAGAGAGAACGTGGAAAAGGGAGTACCTATCCGCTCCTCCGGTGGAAACCGAGCACCCATTACTCCTTAAAAAGCGGGGTATCTTAAAGCATTTTGTATTACTTTATGTTATTATTACGATTTGTGTTGCTTTTTGCCATGGTCAACTGTCTTTTTCGCCCATTCCTGTGGCACTTGGTTCTATGGAATTTTCTGTGAAGGAGATTCGCTTGCCACATGCTCAAGCATGACGACCCCTATCTCAAACGGCTGCACATGCAAAACAAATTGTAATATTTCAAAAGATAATTACAATACGTGTTGCATCTTGGCGTAGGTTCCGGTCTTTTGTCAGTTCTTACCCGGCCTGGCCCTTCTCCCCCGCACCATGCGCACAGTGACAACCACCAGCAGGTTGAGTAGCGTCAGCTGAAGGCAGTCAAACGCCACATAAAGCCAGTACACATGCGTTGCCTGAAGCAGCACCCACTGCAACCCCGCCCAAATCACCCAGCCGGTGACTACCAGTAGGACGGATTCCACCTTTGGCTCTATGGGCTTTCTCCCGTAGCACCAGGCCGTCCGTGCCACCAACGCCACCAACACCAGGGCACATAGGCCGATGACAGCCCACTGGATGCTACCCCATCGGAACATTCCAAGCAGGGCAAAAAAACCGCCAAACCCCGTCACCCAGGGCAAGAGGATGCGCAGCAACAGGAACAGCCCCCAGCCGCACCACAGCCCCGGATGGCGGTGGGCCACCAGGCACACCACCCCGCACAGGTAAAATGGCACCCCAAAGGCAAACCCCGGGAGACCGTTTCCCAGGAAGGCCATTAACAGCCCCACCAGAACCCCGAAACACAGCAGGATCACCCCTATGATTCGCTGTCCCATAGGTTTGCTGGATCTCTCCGGTGGCGGCAGCTCCTCTTCCACCGTTTCCCCCTGGCCCAGCACCAACTGGTCCAGGGACACGCCAAATAACTGCCCGAGTTTCACCAGCTTATCCAAATCCGGCACTGCACCGTCGTTCTCCCACTTGGACACCGACTGGCGGGACACGTCCAACGCCTCCGCCACATCCCCCTGGGACAGGTGATGTTCCACCCTCATCTGATGAATCCGTTCTCCCAATGTCATGGTCAGCCCTCCTTTGTTCTCTGGCCTGAGTATACCATCCACGGGGGCAAACCGTCTACCAATCTGCCTTGAACCAGGCGCAACCAGCGGTTGCACCTGGGATTTTTTACGCTTTTTCCACCGTCATGACCACCAGCGTCCCCTGCTGGACAGTAATCCGGGCGGGACCGCCCACAAACTCGTTGCTCACCCCCAGGGGCACCTGGGCGGTCATAGCAGCCCCCTGCAAGGGGTACTTCAACCCTTCCAGGGTCACCCCCTGGGCGGGTTGGCCCAGGCAAAAGATGGACAGGGTGCGCCCCGTCTCCCCCTCCAGTTCCAGCGTGCCGTTGTGCACCGCCGTCACCGTCATGCCGGGGCCCACCAGCTTTCCCTGTCCTCCCTGCTCCACCAGCCCGCACAGCAGCTGCACGTTTGCCAGGGTGTGGTCCAACCTTCCACCTAAGGAGCCGTACATGTGGAAGGTGCGATAGCCCCGGCTCCACCCCTCGCTGAGGGCCAGAGCCATGTCCGTGTCGTCCTTCTCCACCGGGTGGCGGACAATATGAGGGTGGGGGGGCACATAGCCCAGGGAGTCAAAATCCCCCACCACCAGGTCCGGGCCCAAGCCGTGGGCCTGCATCTGGGCATAGCCCCCGTCGGCGGCAATGCACAAATCCCCGCTCTGGATGTCCGGCCACTGAGGGCCATACTCCCCCGAGGCAAAAATATAACAAATGGGCATGATATGCTTCCCCTTTCTTCATTCCTGGGCCAGTTGCTCCAGCAGTACCCGCCGCACCGTCTGGGGGTCTGCCTTCCCTTGTAGTTTCCCCATGGTCTGACCCACCAAAAAGCCGAAGGCTTTTTCCTTGCCGCCCCGGTAGTCTGCCACCGACTGGGGGTTGGACTCCAACACCTGGGCCACCGCCCCCTCCACCAGGGCCACATCCTGCACCTGCTCCAGCCCATGGGCGGCCACATAGGCATCCACATCCCAGTCGGTGTCAAATACCGCGTGGAACACCTTCACCGCCGTGTTGCGGTTCAGTTTTCCCTCCCCCACCAGTTCAATGAGCCGAGCCAGCGTTGGGGCGGAGATGGGCAACTCCTGGGGGCCAAGGCCACGGGCGGACAACGCCCCCAGCACCTCCCCCATGATCCAGTTGGCCCCCTGCTTGGGCGGGACGCCCAGCCCCACCAACTCCTCAAAGAACCTGGCCAGAGCCGGGTGACTGGTGACCATCTGGCAATCATATTCGGGTAAGTGGTACTGGGCGGCATACCGCTGCCGCTTTTCCTCCCCCAACTCGGGGAGGTTGTCCCGGATGAGCTGGATATACTTCTGAGAGAGTGCCACCGGGGGCAGATCCGGCTCGGGAAAATAGCGATAGTCCCGGGCCTCCTCCTTGCTGCGCATGGAGACGGTCTCCCCCCGCTCCTCGTCAAACCTCCGAGTCTCTTGCACCACCCGCTCCCCTCGCTCCAGAAGGGCAATCTGCCGCTGGCTCTCATACCCAATGGCCCGGGTAATGGCCTGAAAAGACCCTAAATTCTTCATCTCCGTCCGAGTGCCCAGGGTGTCACACCCCACAGGGCGCACCGACAGATTTACGTCGCACCGCAGGGAGCCCTCCTCCATCTTGCCGTCGGACACCCCCAGGTATTGCAGCGTCTCCCGCAGCCCTTTCAGGTAGGCCACCACTTGCTCCGCCGTTCGGAAATCCGGCTGGGTGACAATCTCCAGCAGGGGCACGCCGCAGCGGTTGAAGTCACACAGGGTCTCCCCGGAGGCGGGGTCGTGGAACAGTTTGCCTGCATCCTCCTCCATGTGGATTTCGTGGATGCCGATGGACACCCCCTCCACCTCCATCCGGCCATGGCGGCACAGGGGGGCGTACAACTGGCTGATCTGATACCCCTTGGGCAAATCGGGGTAGAAGTAGTTTTTCCGATCAAAGCGGCTCACCGGGGTGATGGAGCAGCCCAGGGCCAGCCCCACCTTCACCCCGTATTCCACCACCTTCTCGTTGAGCACCGGCAACGCCCCGGGAAGGCCCATGCACACGGGACAGCACTGGCGGTTGGGGGCCGCTCCAAAGGCGGTGGCGCAGGAACAGAAAATCTTGCTGGCAGTGGACAGCTCCACATGGGTCTCCAGCCCCATGACAACTTCCCAATTCACTTACCCCTCTCCCCCTCTCGGTACATATGTATGGTAGTCCGTCTCCTGCTGATAGGCATAGGCGGCGTTGAGCAGCACGCCCTCCCCAAACCGGGGCCCCACCAGCTGGGCCCCCACGGGCAGCCCCTGCCCGTCCACCCCACAAGGCATGGACAGAGCGGGCAGCCCCGCCAAATTGGCAGGCACGGTGTATAGATCCGACAAATACATCTCCATGGGGTTTGCTAGACTCTCCCCCAGCTTGGGGGCGGTGGTGGGGGTAACAGGGGTGAGGAGCACGTCACAGGTTTCAAAGGCCCGCTCCATCGCCTTTGCCACCCGATGCTTCACCGCCAAGGCCTTTTGATAATAGGCCTCATAGTACCCGGCACTTAAGACAAACGTCCCCAACAAGATGCGAGCTTTGGTCTCTTTGCCGAAGCCCTGGCTGCGGGTGTTTTCATACATCTGGGTGAGGTTGTGGTACTCCTTCGCCCGAAACCCGTATTTCACCCCGTCGTATCGGGCCAGATTGGAGGAGGCCTCCGCCGAGGCCAGCACATAATAGGCGGGAATGACCCAGTTCAGTTCCCCGATGGACAGCTCCACCACCGTAGCCCCCCGGTGCTCCAGCACCCGGGCCACCTCTTTCACCCGGTTTGCCACCTGGGGATGCAGCCCTTCCCCAAAGCACTCCACGGGCACACCCACCCGCAGGCCCCGGAGGTCTCCGGCGAGGGAGGCCAGCAGCCCCCCATAGCCCCCGTCCACCGTGGTGCTGTCCCGGCAGTCTCTCCCCTGGATGACATCCAGCACAGCGGCACAGTCGGCGGCGTCCCGGCACAAAGGCCCCACTTGGTCAAAGGAGGAGGCGTAGGCCACCAGCCCATACCGGGACACCGTGCCATAGGTGGGCTTAATTCCGGTGAGCCCGCAGTACCCGGCGGGCTGACGGATGGAGCCGCCGGTGTCTGAGCCCAGGGCATACCAGACCAGCCCCGCCGCCACAGCGGCGGCGCATCCCCCCGAAGAGCCGCCGGGCACCCGGCTCTCGTCCCAGGGGTTGCGGGTGGAACCAAAATAGGAGGTCTCGGTGGTGGAGCCCATGGCGAACTCGTCCAGGTTGCCTTTGCCCAGGCACACGCCCCCGGCGCTCTCCACCCGCTCCACTACCGTGGCGTGGTAGGGTGGAACGTAGTGTTCCAGCATTTTGGAGCCGCAGGTGGTGCGCACCCCCTGGGTGCACAGGTTGTCTTTCAAGAGCAAGGGCACTCCGTACAGAGGGGAACGCCCCGGTTTCAGGCCCTGTTGGAGGGTTTCCGCCCGCTCCATGGCCTGCTCTGCCAGGATGGTGATGCAGCTGTGCAGGGACTTGTCCCGCCGGGCCATCTCCTCCAGGGCCGCCTGGGTGGCCTGGGGGATGGTCACATCCCCCGCCGCAATGGCCCGCCCCAGCTCCAGGGCGGTGAGGTGGGTCAGTTTCATGCCATCCCCCCCTCTCCCACACTTCTGGGGGTGACCACATACCCATCCGCTACCTGGGGGGCTTGGGACAGCAGCTTGTCCCCCAATTGGGACGGCTCCACCTCATCATACCGGAGGGCACAGGGCTCCTCCATCGTCCCACATTCTTCCCCCTCCACCTGGGCCAGCACCTGCAAATATGCCACCATCTGCTCCAGCTGTCCGGCCAGTTCCTCCCGCTCCTGCATGGTAAGGGAGAGCCGGGCCAAATGGGCCAGTTCCTCCACCTGTTTGTGGGTCATATCCATGGGCGTTTCCTCCAAAAAAGATACCCCAAGCCGTGAACAACCACAGCTGGGGGCTTGTTTGGGTTATTTTACACCTGACACATAGGCTTTGTCAATGCGCAGCCTCTAGCCAGGGGCGTAGGTTTGTGGTACACTAGAAGAAAGAACAAAGCCAGAGAGGAGCCATACTATGTTATCTTGGGAACAGCTCCAGGAGACCTGCCAAGCCTGCCAGCAATGCCCCCTGTGCGAAACCCGCCACCATGTGGTGTTCGGGGTGGGCCCCAAAAACGCCCCCATCCTGCTGGTGGGGGAGGGCCCGGGGGAACAGGAGGACTTGCAGGGCGTGCCGTTTGTCGGCCCGGCCGGGCAGCTGCTGGATGACATGCTATCCCTCATCGACCTGAGCCGGGAGAAAAACGTCTACATCGCCAACATCGTCAAGTGCCGCCCGCCCCACAACCGGGACCCCCTGCACACCGAGCAGGACGCCTGCATTGGCTTTCTGCGCAACCAGGTGGCTCTGCTTCGCCCCAAGATCATCGTCTGTCTGGGCCGCATTGCCGCCCAGCGGCTCATAGACCCCAATTATAAAATCACCCAGCAGCATGGGCAGTGGGTGGAAAAGGCGGGGGTTGCCATGACCGCCATCTACCACCCCGCCGCCCTGCTGCGGGACCCGTCCAAAAAGCCGGACACCTTTGGGGACCTGCGGGCCATCCGCTCCAAGGCCAGAGAGCTGTGCCCCCAGGTCTATGACTCCTCTTCCGCCTCCTGAGGCAGCAGATTCATGATGGAAACCTCATAGGCCGTGCGAGTCTGTCGTTCACCGTCCACCATTTTGTGGTACTGGCGGCTCTGGAGCCGCCCTTCCAACCGCAGCCGGTCCCCCACTGCCATCTGTGCGCAGCGGTTTGCCACCGAGCCCCAGGCAATGCAGGGTAAGTAATCCGCCCGCCCATAGGGGCGGTTCACCGCCAGGAGCAGGTCGCAGATTTCCCGGCCCAGAGGGGTACGGCGGGCCACCGGGGGTTTGCACAACGCCCCAGAGAGCACCAGATGATTTTCTCCCTCCCGGCAGTGGGCCTCCAACACCTCCCGCACCAGCATGGTGATGACCAGGCGGCTGCCCTGTCCCGAGCGATTGTTGTAGGAGCGCACCTCGCCCCCCACCTCCAGCCAGTTCCCCGGCTGCCACAGTGCTTGCTCCGGCTGGGACACCACCAAATTCACCACATCCTCCGCCCCAGACAGGCGGGGCACCCGGAAGGGCACCAGATAGTAGTCCACGCCGTGGTTGTGGTGGGACAGCTTGGGTTCGGCCAAAACCTCGCCCCGCAGCATCCCTTGATTTTCTCCTTTTACTTGGCTCATGACATCACACTCCATGGGTAAAATCTGTTGGATTCTATGCAGGCAAGAGAAAAAGTATGACCGTTGACATTCCCTTCCCAGTCGGTATAATATAGTGCGTACCCCTTGATAAGCCAAAAGCAAAGGAGGGCTGCATATGGAGGTGCAACTGACACGCAAGCAATTCCGCCGCTTGCTGGATATGGTGTATATCGGGAACTGGGTGCTCAATTCCACCCGGGGCGATGACCGATTCGCGGACTACGACCAGGTGGAGAGCTTACTTTTTGCCCAGGCCGCCCGAGAGGGCATGGAGCCCTTGGCAGAGGTGTACCAGGGCGAGGTGGTTCCCTCCAGGGCCTTTGCCGAGGGCGGCATCCACGAGGCCATTATGGAATACGAAAACAACGTCTTTTTTGACATTCTGGCCGAGGATTTGGCCCGGCGGGATATGAACTACGTCCCCATTGACGAGAGCAACCAGCAGGAACTGATCCAGCGCATGGATGCCTATATCGACGAATTTGAGGCCCACGGCACCGAGAATATCACCATCGAACACTAAAAAACATCCACAGTCTGTCTCCAGGCTGTGGATGTTTTTGCTCGACTCCATGCGACCTTCTGGATAAATTCCCCTCACTCTGTAAAACTGCACAAAATTTGTTGAATATTTTTATCCATATATGGCATTGAAATCATCCTCCCCAATTGTTATACTTACACCATCGTACCGATCGGACATGTAACTGGTCATGCAGGCAGGATCTGACGGAACATGAATATCCTCTTACTTTGGTGTAGGGGGCTTTGTCGTGTTCTGTTGGGTTCTTTTTCTTTTGCCGTTTTTGGCCAAACGGCAACGGACTGCACAAGGGAGGTTCCTATGAAAAACTATCAGCAGACCGCAACCGACGTGTTGCGACTCATCGGCGGCGAAAAGAATGTCGCCCAACTGGAGCACTGCTCCACCCGTCTTCGTTTTACCCTGGTGGACGCCAGCAAGGCAGATGTCCCCGCCTTGAAAAAGACCCCCGGCGTCATGGGTGTCATTACCAGCGGCCCCCAGTGCCAGGTGGTCATCGGCAATGACGTGATCGAGGTATACGACCAGCTGATGAAGCTGGGCTCCTTCCAGAGCGGATCCGCCGCCCCTGCCACAGGGGGCAAAAAGAGCATTGGCGGCACCATTTTGGACTATATGGTGGGTATTTTCCAGCCCTTGGTTCCCGCCATTGCTGGTGCCGGCGTCCTCAAGGCCATTCTAACCATCTTCACCACCTTCGGCGTTCTCACCACGGACGACACCATCTATAAGGTGTTCTACTATGTGGCCGATGCCGCTTTGTACTACCTTCCCATTCTGGTGGCCTTCACCACCGCCACCAAGTTCCGCAGCAACAAGCTGGTGGCAGTGGCCCTAGCTGCCGCCATGATCTTCCCCAATACCGCCGCCTTGCTGGCCACTGAGGGGGGCGCCAATTTCTTCGGCCTCACCCTACAGAACATCAGCTACTCCGGTCAGGTGTTCCCCGCCATTCTGGTGGTCATCTTCATGTCCTTCTGTGAGCGTTGGTTCAACAAATGGTGCCCCAAGGCCATTCGTGTGTTCTTTGTGCCCATGCTCTGCTTCATCATCTGCTTCCCCGTAGGCCTGCTGGTTCTGGGCCCTCTGGGCTACAACCTGGGCACACTGCTCACCACCGCCATTCTGGCTCTGTACAACACCTTGGGCTGGCTGGCCGTGGCCATCGTGGCCGCGATTCTGCCCTTCATGATCTCCCTGGGCATGCACAAGGCCCTGGTTCCCTATGCTGTCTCCTCCATTTCCAGCCCTGGCTTTGACATGCTGTATCTGCCCGCCTCTCTGGCTCACAACATTTCCGAAGGCGGTGCCTGCTTGGCTGTGGCCATTAAGACCAAGGACGAGAATCTCCGCTCCACCGCCATTTCCGCCGGAATCTCCAGTCTGTTCGGCATCACGGAGCCCGCTCTGTACGGTGTGACCCTCCAGCACAAAAAGGTCACCGCTGCCGTAGTTGCCTCCAGCTTCTTGGGCGGTCTGTTTGTGGGCATCACGAAAATCAAAGCCTTCGCGGCCGTTGGCCCTGGCATTGCCAGCATGCCCATGTACATTGATCCCAGCGACGGTATGAACTTCATCTGGGCCTGTTTGGCCTTTGTCCTCTCGGTGGTACTCTCCTTTGTCCTCACCCTGATTCTGTACAAGGATGAGACCGTGGCTGAACCCGAAGCAGCCCCCGCTGTTCCCGAAGCCACCCATACCGAAGTCTCCACCGGCAATCAGGTGGTTTGCAGCCCTCTCCAGGGCAACGCCATTCCCCTGGAACAGGTGAAGGATGAGGTGTTCTCCCAGAAGATTTTGGGTGAGGGCATGGCTGTGGTGCCCGTGAAGGGGGAACTGTATGCCCCTGCCGACGGCATCATTGAGTCGGTCTTTGACTCCAAGCACGCCATTTCCATGACCACCACCAGCGGAGCGGAAATTCTCCTCCATGTGGGCATGGACACGGTGAAACTGGATGGAAAGGGCTTCGATCCCCAGGTGAAAAACGGCGACGCCGTGAAGAAAGGCCAGCTGCTGATGAAGTTCAACCTTGACGAAATCAAAGCAGCAGGTTACGATGTTACCACTCCCATTGTGATTACCAACGGGGATGCCTTTGCCGTATCTCCCGTTGCCGATGGCACCGTAGCACCCGGTGCAGCACTGATGAAATTGGAGGCAAAAGTATGAGTTTCCCGGAAGGATTTTTTTGGGGCGGCGCGGTAGCTGCCAACCAGGTGGAAGGCGCTTGGAATGTGGACGGAAAGGGCCCCAGTGTGGCGGACATCGCCACCTATAAGCCCAACACCGATGTAAAAGATTACAAGGCCCATGTGGCGGTGGACGACGCCGCCATTGAGGCCGCCATGGCTGCCACCGATGACAGCTGCTATCCCAAACGCCGCGGCATTGATTTCTACCACCGCTACAAGGAAGACCTGGCCCTGTTTGCCGAGATGGGCTTTACCATGCTGCGGGTATCCATCGCCTGGACCCGCATCTTCCCCACCGGCGAGGAGACCGAGCCCAACGAGAAGGGCCTGCAATTCTACAGTGATCTGTTTGCCGAGATGCACCGGCTGAACATCGAACCTCTGGTCACCCTCAGCCACTATGAGATGCCTCTGGCTCTGGCTACCAAGTACAACGGTTGGGTGGACCGCCGGGTCATCGACTGCTTCACCCGGTTCTGCCATGTGTGCTTCCAGCGATACAAAAACGACGTGAAGTACTGGCTGACCTTCAATGAGGTGGACAGCATCATCCGCCACCCTTTCACCACCGCCGGCATCATCCCCAGCCGTGTCCCCGAAGAGAAGCTGCTGGAAACCTGCTATCAGGCCCTGCACCACCAGCTGGTGGCCAGTGCTCTGGTGGTCAAGGATTGCCATGAGATCATCCCCGGCAGTCAGGTGGGCTGTATGCTCACCAAGCTGACCACCTACGCCCGCACCTGCGCCCCGGAAGACGAGCTGGCCACCCAGGCCAAGAACCTGGAAAACCTGTTCTACGCCGATGTCCACGTCTGGGGTGAATATCCCCGTCTGATTCTGAAAATGTTCGAAAACAAGGGCATTTCCATCCATATGGAGCCTGGAGATGCCGAAATTCTCAAAGCGGGCTGTGTGGACTTCGTCTCTTGCAGCTACTACATGACCATGACCGAATCGGTGGACCCCAACGCCGAGCGCACCCCCGGCAACACCGTGTTGGGGGTGAAGAATCCCTATCTGGAGACCAGCGACTGGGGCTGGCAGATCGACCCCAAGGGCCTGCGCTACAGCCTCATTGAGCTCTACGACCGCTACCGTCTGCCCCTGATGGTGGTGGAAAACGGCATTGGCGCCAAGGATACCGTGGAGAAGGACGGATCCATCCACGACCCCTACCGCATCGAATACTTCCGCCAGCACATCAGCGAAATGGGCAAGGCCATTGATGCCGGTGTGGAAATGTGGGGCTACACCAGTTGGGCGCCCATCGACCTCATCTCCGCCTCCACCAACCAGATGAGCAAGCGTTACGGCTTCATCTATGTAGATCAAGACGACGAGGGCCATGGCACTCTGGAGCGCCGCCGCAAGGACAGCTTCTACTGGTACAAGAAAGTCATCGCCACCAACGGGGCGGATTTAACCTAATCACAACCAATTTTACACCGGAAAGGAGGGAAACACGGGATGTTCATTCGCAAGGTACTCAACAGCAGTGTGGTGTTGGTACAAGACGACGGCGGAGAGGAGTCCATTTTGCTGGGCAAGGGCATTGGCTTTGGCCGAAAAGCCGGAGAGCCCATTGACCGCCAGCCGTCCGACCGAGTCTTCATCCCCCTCTCCAATCCGGATGCCCAACCGATGATGGAGCTGTTTTCCTCCATCCCACCGGAGTACCTGGACCTCACCCAGGAGATCGTCCAGGACGCAGAGGCTACCTTGGGGGTACACCTGTCCCCCCACATCTACCTGATGCTCACTGACCACCTGCATTTTGCGGTGGAGCGATTTCAAAAAGGGCTTCTGGTCACCAACCGGCTCACCTGGGAGATCAAACATTTCTACCGGCGGGAATACGACGTGGGTCTGCGTGGTTTGCAGCGGGCGCAGCAGCTGCTGCACATCACGCTGCCCGAGGAAGAAGCGGGCAACATCGCCTTTCACATCGTCAATGCCAGGCAGGACCCAGATGCTGGGTATGATGCCATGCAGGCCGCCCGCCTGATTGGCGAGCTGACCAATATCGTCACCTACCGCATGCACTGCACCATGGACAGTGAGAGCATTCACTTCTCCCGCTTCATCAGCCACTTGCAGTTTTTTGCCGAGCGTTTTTTCTGCGGCAAGCTCATGGACAGTGACGATGACTTTCTCTTTCATCAGATGCAGCAGGGCTACCCCGAAGCCACCGACTGCGCGGAAAAAATTCGTACCTTTGTGCTGCGCAAGCACAACGTATTTCTCCCCAATGAGGAAACCGCCTATCTGGCCCTGCACATTGCCCGCCTGACCAATCACAAGGGCTGATGGGCTTCTCCTCTCTCCAAACCGGGAAGCAGCACGATGATTACACCGGTTTTTCCATGCCTGTTCCTTTTTGGAACAGGCATTTTCTTTATGGGGCAATCACCACAATGTCCCCTCTTCACAGACGAATTCGTAGCTGGGAACCATTCCGTTAAGAAGTTTTCCACCGCTTACAGCCCATAAGCGAAATAGGCAGAAGGAAATGCAGCTGTATCATTCTCCCCAATGGTATGGATCGATGGAACATCAAAACCAAGAGAAATATCTTGTTTTTTTGTTGGAAAATATTATAATGACACCAAAATACTGTTGTGAAGGGAAGGTTACATAGATGGATGGAAATTCCCCAGAAGACATCAATGAACTGATCACATATATACAGCAGAAACTACATGAATTTAAAACAGATTTAACAGAGTTTTATACAGATGACCCCATTAATTGGATTAAATGGATTGCTGTTTATGCTGTATTGATTCTAGCATACATTTGGTGGATTCCCCGGTATAACAAGATCTCCTATCGCTTTAGCTGGGAGCGAAAACGCGACATCGCCATATCTAGAAATCATGTGATCCAGTCCACATTGGTGGATTCCTTTCGCAGTGGAAAGGACTCTAATAAGATGTGGCATGCAAAGTATCTATATGTAATTGATGGGGAAGAACGGATACATCGCTGCATGTTCAATTTCCCTTCCGTTCCATCACGTACTGCAACCTTGTATTATGTGGACAACCCGAAAAAAATTTTTTGTTATGGGGAGTATCACTGGGAAATCCCCAAAGGGTTTGTTTTGGTTTTTCTGATGTTTGTTCCATGGTATCTAGCCATGGTTACCATCCTTGTTCTAGGGATTCCCCTTCCCAAATAGAGCAACTCCCCCTGTGACGACTGTTTGCTTTCACAGTCCCTCACAGGGGGAGTCTATCATTTCTGCTATTACCTTGCTTATTTCTTTCTCCGCTTCTTCTCAAAGAAGTCCCGCACCGGGGTGGCGGGGGCGGGCGTCCCTTCCCCCATGGTACGGGCGTACTCCTTCAGCGCGTCCCGCTGCTCACTGGTGAGATTGGTGGGCACCTGGACCTTCACGGTCACATACTGATCGCCCCGGCCACGGCCATTGACGTTGGGCACACCCTTGCCCCGCAGGCGGAAGGTGGTGCCAGGCTGGGTCCCGGCGGGCATGTTGTACTTGACCTTGCCGTCGATGGTATCAATGTGCAATTCCGCACCCAAAGCGGCCTGGGTGAAGCTCACCTTCTGCTCCAGGTACAGGTCGTACCCGTCCCGCTGGAACCGGGGATCAGGGATGACGGAGATGTTGATGAGCAAATCCCCGGCGGGGCCGCCGTTGAGGCCCTCGTTGCCCTGGCCCCGCATGGAGATGGACTGGCCATCGTCGATGCCGGCGGGAATCTTCACCTTGATCTTGCGGGGGCGGCGCACCTGGCCGTCTCCGTGACAGTCGGGACAGGGCTGGTGGATGATTTTACCGGTGCCCCGGCACTTGGAACAGGGGGCGGTGGTGGTAAAGGCGAAGCCGCCTGCTCCACGCTGGATGCGCACCTGGCCGGTGCCGTGGCAGTCGGGGCAGATTTCAGCGGTGGTGCCGCTGGCACAGCCCGAGCCGTGGCAGGTGGTGCAGTTCTCGGTGCGGTTGAGGCTGATCTCCTTCTCCACGCCTCGCATGGCCTCCTCAAAGGTGATGGTCATGTTGACACGCAGAGAAGCGCCCCGCTTGGGGGCGTTGGGGTTGGCCTGGCGCTGACCGCCGCCAAACCCGCCAAAGCCGCCGCCGAAGAAGGAGCCGAAGATGTCGCCCAGGTCCACGTCGCCCATGTCGAACC
>CALXDO010000011.1 GCA_944387075.1 uncultured Oscillospiraceae bacterium
CACGGCCTGCGCTATGTGGCCCTGCGCCACTTCAACGCCTGCGGCGCCCACGCCTCCGGCAAGATCGGCGAGGCCCACAACCCCGAGACCCATCTCGTCCCCCTGATTCTCCAGGTGCCCAACGGCCAGCGGGAGAAAATCTCCATCTTCGGCAACGACTATCCCACCAAGGACGGCACCTGCATCCGGGACTACATCCACGTCACCGACTTGGCTCAAGCCCACATTCTGGCTCTGGACTACCTCATCCGGGGCGGCGAGAACAACGTGTTCAACCTGGGCAACGGCGTTGGCTTCACCGTCAACGAGGTCATCGAGGTGGCCCGTGCCGTCACCGGCCATCCCATTCCCGCCGAGGTCTCTCCCCGCCGGGCCGGCGACCCCGCCCAGCTCATTGCCTCCTCCGAGAAGGCCAAGACCGTGCTGGGCTGGAAGCCTCAGTATGACGATCTGAACACCATTGTCTCCTCTGCCTGGAACTGGCACAAGGCCCATCCTCACGGCTACCAGAAGTAAGGAGGAGCAAAGAGAGATGAACGAAGCCATTTCCAAACTGATTACTTACGCTGTCCGCACGGGGCTCATTGAGCCCTGTGAGACCACCTGGGCCACCAATGCGGTGCTGGAGGTGCTCAAGCTGGACAGCTACGCCGACCCCGGACAGGAGTGGGGAGACATCGACCTGGCGGCGGTGCTGAACGAGCTGCTGGACGACGCCTACCAGCGCGGGGTTCTCACCGAGAACTCCGTGGTGTACCGGGACCTCTTTGACACCGCCATTATGGGCGTCCTCACCCCCCGGCCCAGCCAGGTGCGGGCCAAGTTTGACGCTCTGTACCGGGAGGACCTGCAGAAGGCCACCGACTGGTACTACACCTTCTCTCAGGATACCAACTACATCCGCCGGGACCGCATCGCCAAGGATGTGCGGTGGAAGGCAGATACCGAGTATGGGGAGATGGACATTACCATCAACCTCTCCAAGCCGGAGAAGGACCCCAAGGCCATTGCCGCCGCCCGCAACCTCCCCGCCTCCAACTATCCCCGCTGCCAGCTGTGTGCAGAGAATGAGGGCTACGCCGGACGGGTGAACCATCCCGCCCGCCAGAACCACCGCATTGTGCCCATTACCATCAACAACTCCCCCTGGTTCCTGCAGTACTCCCCCTATGTGTACTACAATGAGCACTGCATCTGTCTCAACCAGGAGCACACCCCCATGAAGATTGACCGGGCCTGCTTTGGCAAGCTGCTGGATTTTGTCCGCCAGTACCCCCACTACTTTGTGGGCTCCAACGCGGATCTGCCCATTGTAGGCGGCTCCATCCTGGCCCACGACCACTTCCAGGGCGGGCGGTACACCTTCGCCATGGCCACCGCTCCCGTGGAGACTCCCGTGACCTTCGCTGGTTTTGAGGATGTCTCCGCCGGCATCGTCAAGTGGCCCATGTCGGTGATCCGCATTGCCAGCGAGAACCCCCAGCGGCTGGTGGAGTTGGCCGACAAGATTCTGCTCAGCTGGAGAGGGTACACCGACCAGGGGGCCTTCATCTTCGCCGAGACCGACGGGGAGCCCCACAACACCATTACCCCCATCGCCCGGATGCGGGATGGGAAGTATGAGCTGGATTTGGTGCTGCGCAACAACATTACCACCGAGGAGTACCCCCTGGGTGTGTACCATCCCCACCAGAAGCTGCACCACATCAAGAAGGAGAACATCGGCCTCATCGAGGTCATGGGTCTGGCCGTTCTCCCCGCCCGGCTGAAAGAGGAGTTGGCCCAGGTGGCCGACTGCCTGGCCACCGGTGCCGACCTGCGAGCCCAGGAGACCACCGCCAAGCACGCGGACTGGGCGGAAGGCTTCAAGGGCAAGTACGAGAGCATCACCCAGGACAACGCCTGGGAGATTGTGAAGTACGAGACCGGCCTGGTGTTTGCCCAGGTGCTGGAGCACGCCGGGGTGTACAAGCGTACCCCTGAGGGCAAGGAGCAGTTCTTGAAGTTTATTGCACAGGTGTAACAGAATAGCAAAATCCCGGAGCTGAACCATCGGCTCCGGGATTTGTTTTTGAGGGAAGAGTCCCCACCCAAGTTGAAAGGCTTTCAAAGAGAAATCGGAGAAAAATAGGCCCTCTCAGTCAACCCTGTGGGCTGCCAGGAGAGCCAAGGGAAAGGCCTCACACCATAAGCAGGGCAAACCCATACCCCAGCCCCATGCAGGCGGGAAAGGTGAGCCCCCACACCAGGAGCAGCTGGGCCACCACCCCCGGCTTGGGATGGGGGGAGGCCCCGCAGATGGCGGCAACCTTGGCGTGACTGGTGGACACAGGCAGGCCCAGGGCCGAGCATACCGCCAGCACCACCCCGGTGGCCAGGTCGGCCGCCAACCCCTGGGTGGGGGTGAGGTGGGCCAGCTCCTTTCCGATTTTCTCCACAATGCGCCGTCCCCCCAGAGCGGTGCCCAGGGCCATGACCCCGGCGGTGAGCAGGGGAAGGGCCAGGGGAGAGGGCGGGGTGGAGCCTGGGCCCCGGGCTAAGAGAAGCAGGGCCAGAAACTTCTGCCCGTCCTGAACGCCGTGGAGAAAGGCGGTGAGGGCGGCCCCCGCCCGCTGCCAGGGGACGGGGTTGTGGGGCATGTGGCCCAGACCGCCGCAGATGGCCCGCCCGGCCCACACCCCCGCCGGGAGAGAGAGCACCAGTCCTGCCGCCACGGCCAACCAGCCCCCGGGGGAAACGTCCGCCCCCAACGCCAGGGCGGAGCCGGACAGCCCCGCCAGCAAAGCGTGGCTCTCGCTGGTGGGCAGCCCGAACCACCACGCCGCCACGGCCCACACAATCACCGCCAGCAAGGCTCCGCACAGACCGGCCAGGGCGTCCCGAGGGGAGGAGAAGGAAACCAACCCCTCCATGGTGGCCGCCACAGCGGGAAAGAACAGGCAAGAGAGAACTACCCCGAAAAAGTTGCACCCGGTGGCCAGCGCCACAGCGTCCCGGTAGGACATGGCCCCAGAACCCACAGCGGTGGCAATGGCGTTGGGGGCGTCCGTCCAGCCGTTGACCAAAATGACGCACAGCACCAACAGCATCAGGGTGGTGGTGGATAGGGTCATGCGACATCCCTCCTTGAGATACCCTATGGAGGGGACAAGAGGGGTATGAAAAAACTTTTGAGAAAATTTTTTGAAAAAAGAAGGATTCCCCGCAGTTATGGAGTATAAAGTCATAGGAAATATTGTGAGGAGGGGTGCAGATGGAAATTCGTACCTATGCCGAGGAGTTGGAGCGACAAATTCTCTCTCCCCGTGCCTGCCTGGCCAGCCAGTCCAAAGGGCGGGCTGTGGACATCCCTCCATGTCCCATGCGCACTTGTTTCCAGCGGGATGTGGACCGGGTGATCCACTGTAAGGCCTTTCGGCGGCTGATGCACAAAACCCAGGTGTTCCTCCAGCCCGAGGGAGATCACTACCGCACCCGGATGACCCACACCCTGGAGGTGTCGGGGATTGCCCGGAGCATGGCCCGGGCCTTGCGTCTCAACCAGGACCTCACCGAGGCCGCCGCCCTGGCCCACGACTTGGGCCACACCCCTTTCGGCCACGCCGGAGAGCGGGCCTTGAGCCGTATGGTGGAGGGGGGCTTTCGCCACTATGAGCAGTCCCTGCGGGTGGTGGACCGGCTGGAGCAGGACGGAGCGGGGCTAAACCTGTGCTATGAGGTGCGCCGGGGCATTGTCTGCCACACCACCGGCCCTATGGCGGAGACGTTGGAGGGCCAGCTGGTGCGCTATGCGGATCAAATCGCCTACATCAACCATGACATCGACGATGCCATGCGGGGGGGTATCATCTATCCCACCGACATCCCGGTGCACATCTCCCAGGTGTTGGGCTATACCAACGGGGAGCGCATCGAGCGGCTGGTGCTGGACATTGTGGAGCACAGCCAGGAGGGCATGGAGATCCACCAGTCTCCAGAGGTGGCCAAGGCTATGGCAGAGCTGAAAAGCTTCATGATTGAGGCGGTGTACTTCAACCCCCGTGCCAAGGGGGAGGAGTGCAAGGCGGAGGATATGATCTGCCACATGTTTGAATACTACTGCAAACACACCGAGCAGCTGCCTGGGGAGTACCAGGACATCCTGGTGCGGGAGGGCGTGGAGCGGGCGGTGACCGACTACATCGCCGGCATGAGCGACTCCTATGCGGTGGAGAAATTTGAGGAACTGTTTATCCCCATGCGGTGGATGATTAAATAGGCAAGGGCAATCCCGCAGGATGGCGTCTGTGGGGCTTTGGGGAAAATTTTGCCCGAATTTCGCTGCATATTTTGCAATATATCCGGCGGATTTTGGCTACAATGTGGGAGGTGAAATCGTGGCGATACCCGATCAATTTTTGGACGAGCTCAGCAGTCGGCTCAACATTGTGGACGTGGTGTCCGCTTACGTCCCCCTCACCCGGAAGGGGGGGAACTACTGGGGGCTGTGTCCGTTTCACCGGGAGAAAACGCCCTCCTTCTCGGTCAGCGAGAGCAAGCAGATTTTCCACTGCTTTGGCTGCGGCAAGGGGGGCGGAGCCGTGCGCTTTGTCATGGAGATGGAGAACCTCCCCTTTCCCGAGGCGGTGCGCAAGCTGGCCGCCCAGGCAGGGATGGAAGTGCCGGAGGACGGCAGCGATGGAACATGGCGGGAAAAACGCCAGCGCATTCTGGAGCTCAACAAAGAGGCCGCCCGGTTCTACCGTGCCATGCTCTCCCAACCGGAGGGGGAGCGTGTGGCGGAGTATATCTCCCGTAAGCGGCGTATCAGCCCCAAATTTTCCGCTCGGTTCGGCCTGGGGGCCGCCCCGGATGCCTGGGATCGGCTCATTCTGGCCATGCGGGAAAGGGCTACGACAAAGCAGAACTCATTGAGGCCGGGTTAGCGGTGGCGGGGAAAAACGGCGGTGTGTACGATAAGTATCGAAATCGTCTGATGCTGCCGGTCATCGATGTGCGGGGTAACGTCATTGGCTTTACCAGCCGGGTGATGGACGACTCCACCCCCAAGTATCTCAACACCCCGGAGACTGCCATTTTCAAAAAACGGTCCATTTTGTACGGCCTCAACTATGCCAAGAACACCAAACGCCCCAACATGATTTTGGTGGAGGGCAACATTGACGTCATCACCCTGCACCAGGCGGGATTTGACAACACCATCGCCACCATGGGCACCGCGCTCACCGAAGAGCACATCCGCATGCTGGAGAAGTACACCCAAGAGCTGGTGCTGTGCTACGACAACGACAACGCCGGTGTGGACGCCACCCAGCGGGCCATTGCCCTGCTGAAAGGCTCTCAGCTGCAGGTGAAGGTGCTCCAGCTGCCCCGGCGGCGGGATGACAGCGGCCAACTGGTGAAACAGGACGCGGACGACTTCATCAAGCACCAGGGCCCCGAGGTGTTTGAAGGGCTGCTCCAGGGCTGCGCCAACTCGGTGGAGTACCGCCTGGAGGAAGTGCGCCAGGGCTTTGACTTGAGCCAGGACGACCAGCGGGCCCAATACTTACAGGCAGCGGCGGGGCTGGTGGCGGGGCTGAACAGCCCGGTGGAGCGGGAAATTTACGGAAACCGGGCGGCCGATGCGGCTGGAATCAGCCGAGAGGCCATGCTCCAGGAGGTGGAGCAGCAGCGACTACAAAAGGGCAGACAAGCCCGACGGCAAGAGGAGCGGCGCAGTCTCACCCCCACCCAGACCCTCCAGCCCAAGCAGCGGGAACTGCGGTATACCAATGTGCGCTCCGCTTTGGCGGAGGAGGGGGTGCTGCGGGTGGTGCTGCTGGACGGGGGCTACTTTCAGCAGCTGGAGGATTTGCAGGAGACGGACTTCTCCGCTCCGCTGCTGGGCCGGGCCTATGGCCTTCTGCGCCAGCGGTGGAAGGAGGGCAAGCCGGTGACGCTGGCTGCTCTGGATGGGATGTTTACCCCGGAGGAGATGGATCACCTCTCGGCGGTGGTCCAGCAGCCTCAGCCCATGCACACCGCCCAGGCGGCCCTGAGCGACTATAAGGAAACCATCCTTGCGCAGCATCGAAAGGCAGACAAACACAGCGGCCAGGACGTGGCCCAACTCAGAGACCAACACAAAAAGAAAAAAAGCTACGGAGGATGAAGACCCATGAGTGAGAAGAAGAAAAACAGCAAAAAGCCAGAGGTGGCTTCCGGCATCAGCATGGTGAGCAAGGAGAAATTCGAGAGCGCCAGAGCGGAGCTGGTGAAGCTGGTGGAGGGCATACAGGGCGGGGAACGCCTGGTGGAGCTGGTGGATGCCGGTTATAAGAAGGGCAAGCTGTCCTCCAGTGAGATGATGGAAGTGCTGGAGTCCATGAACCTGGAGAGCGAGCAGATGGACAAGATGTATGACATCATGGAAAATCTGGGCGTGGACGCCGTCGCCGAGGATGATTTGATGCCCATTCTCAGCGAGGAGGACCTGCTGCCCCCTGCCGACGAAATGGAGGACTTCAATGAGGAGGAGTTGGTGGACCCCAACACCCTGGTGGACTCCTTCGCCATCGATGACCCCGTGCGCATGTACCTCAAGGAGATCGGTAAGGTGGACTTGCTCTCCCCCGACCAGGAGATTGAGCTGGCCCAGACCATGGGAGCCGGTGCCGCGGCCAAGGAGCAGCTGGCTGAGCTGGAGGCCTCCGGAGAGGAAGTGCCCGCTGAGGTGCGCCAGGAGCTGGAAAAGGCCATCAAAGCCGGGGAGCGCACCAAGCAGAAGCTGGCCGAGGCCAACCTGCGTCTGGTGGTGTCCATCGCCAAGCGGTATGTGGGCCGTGGAATGCTGTTTTTGGATCTGATCCAGGAGGGCAATCTGGGTCTCATTAAGGCCGTGGAGAAGTTTGACTACACCAAGGGCTATAAGTTCTCCACCTACGCCACCTGGTGGATTCGTCAGGCCATCACCCGTGCCATTGCCGACCAGGCCCGCACCATCCGCATTCCCGTGCACATGGTGGAGACCATCAACAAGGTCATCCGGGTCAACCGTCAGCTGCTCCAGGAGCTGGGCCACGATCCCACCCCTGAGGAGACTGCCGCGGAGATGAACATGCCCGTGGAGAAGGTGCGGGAGATTTTGAAGATCGCCCAGGAGCCGGTGTCCCTGGAAACCCCCATCGGCGAGGAGGAGGACAGCCACTTGGGCGACTTCATCCCCGACGAGGATGCCTCTGAGCCCTCCGAGGCCGCCTCTTTCACCCTGCTCAAGGAGCAGCTGGTGGACGTGCTGTCCACCCTCACCCCCCGGGAGGAGAAGGTGCTCAAGCTGCGCTTTGGCATTGAGGATGGCCGCACCCGCACCTTGGAGGAAGTGGGCAAGGAGTTCAACGTCACCCGTGAGCGCATCCGCCAGATTGAGGCCAAGGCCCTGCGCAAGCTGCGCCACCCCAGCCGTTCCAAGAAGCTCAAGGACTTTTTGAGCTAAGAGAAGCATATGAAAACCCCCGCCGCATCTGCCCGATTTTTTGGCAGATGTGGCGAGGGTTTTGCTGATGTCCCTGGTGGGGAACGGGCGGGATGCAAAGACTCACAACGCAGCTGTGGCCCTTTTTCTCAAATCCAAGGCGGCAGCAATCAAAGAGAGAAGGCCAGCAATGGCCAGCAGAAAGCCCCAAAGGGAACTGCCGACGGGAATGCCTGCCGGTGTCACCGGCTCAGTCTGCTCCGTCACTTTGGAGAACTGCGGGGACGCGGGGTTGTAGGCAATGGAGATGGTATCCCCCAGGTGCACCAGGGTGTCCCAGGTGGTGTTGTTTTCGTAGGTTGTGCCGTCCACCGTGTAGGAATACCGGACGCTGTAGGAGTCGGCCTGAGCGGTTACATTGACCACCGTGGCTGTGGTCTCGGGCCAGATGGTGTTCCGTGGCTGAAGACCCAGCACAGACTGGAGGTAGGGGGAGAGAAGATACAGCCCCACCCACAGAAGGGCCAGACCCACCACCAGAAGGAGGAGGGGGGAGGGCCTTTTCCAGGTGTGTAAGGCGGCGTCCCGCCGGGGCTGCGCCGGGGCGGCGGCTGGAGCCGCCTGAGGCAGCGGCTGGGCCACAGACCGGTCCCCAGAACGAGCCGCCTTGGGCGGCGGCTGGACGTCCCGGCGGTTGGCTCCTTGAATGCGGGTTTTCAGCACCTGAATCTCACGGTCGAACTGGTTCTTCCGGAATGGAAACATGCGTGTGATGCCCTCTTGGTTGGTGAAGGCAAAGTAGAAGGCATAGCTGCGGGAGCCGCTGCGGCGGCGGTACACCCGCCGAATCTCTTTGCAGCTCTGAATGGCCGTGTAGCGGTAGTACCGTCCGTTGAAGGGGGTGGTGCGGACATAGAACCCCTTGTCGTCGATGGTGACCCGGAAACAGTGGTTGCGTACCGCCAGATACACGATGGCCCCCAGGCCAACCAGAATGCCCAGCCCGTGGAGCAGTGCCAGGGGATATTGGCGCTGGGAGATGGTACGGAACAACAGAGATAGCTCCAAAAGGAGAAACAGTGCCCAAAGGACCATGGCTATGGCCAGATATGGTTTTTTAAGGGTGTTTCCGGTGATTTCATATTTTTCCGGCTCCCGCTGGGGGGTAGCAGCCTCCGCGCCCTCCTGGTAGGCCCGAATCCGGGACATCAGATAGGCCAAGGCTTTCTGATCCGCAGGGGAGCAGAATACCCGTACAGTGGGTTTTCCTGGAAGTTGATAGTGAAAACACCAGTGTTTTTTGCCAGTTTGGCTCTGTTCGGTGCTGCACCAGGCTCTTTTCAAATTGCAGTAGCGGTAAAACCGGCCGTTTCCCGGTCGAGTCTGGTGGTAGAAACCGGTCTCGCCCACCAGAAACTTCGTGGCATAGCTGCGGTACACCGCCAACAGGGTGACTACCAGGGCAAGGACGGTGAGCAGGACGCCGAACCATACCGCTTTGCTGCCGGAGTGGTACAGCCAAAAGGTCACGCCGCCCAGCAGTGCCAACAGGATCAGGGACACCACAGCTCCGCCTGTGCTGCGCCCCAACCCATATCGCCATTTCCCATGCTGCATGGTTCCCACTCCTTTGCCGGTTTCTCTCTCGGTCTCGGTTATCGAAACACCCGGTTGAAATCCCGGGGCATCTTGGCTTTGAAGGTGGTGGGCTGTCCGGTGACAGGGTGGACAAAGGATAGTTCGTTGGCGTGCAGACAAAGCCGTCCAATGGGGTTGGTGCGGGCGTCATACTGCTTGTCCCCGGCGATGGGACAGCCGCGCTCCTTCATGTGAACACGAATCTGGTTTTTGCGGCCCGTGTCAATGGAGATGTCCAGCAGGGAGTAGCCGGAGCCGGACTTGATGATCTCATAGTTGGTGATGGCCTCCTTGGCTCCGGGGCCAGGGTCGCCGGAGAAGATCATGTGGGTCTTGGTTTCCACCAGATAGGTGTGGATGGTGTCCCGCTCCGGACGGGGCACTCCTTCCACCACCGCCAGATAGCCCCGGCGGGTGATGATGTCATTCCAACGGGACTGAAAAAGTTCCTTGGTCTGTTCGTCCTTGGCAAACATCAGCACCCCGGAGGTGTCCCGGTCCAGCCGGTGGATGACAAAAATCCGGTTGTCGATGTGCTGGTTTTTTACATAGTCGGTAACCATATGGTAGGCGGTGCGAACCTTCTCCTTCTCATTGCCCACGCTGAGGAGTTTGGCGGGCTTGTTGACCACGATGAGGTGCTCATCCTCGAAGAGGATGGGGAAGGGGAGGGCGTCCTGTTTGGGGGCGGACACAGAGAGAATGGTCACCACCTGACCGGGGGCCAGGGGGGTGTCGAACTGGGAGGTGGGCTTGCCGTCCACCGTCACCAGCTTGCGGGAGAGCAGAGACTTGACGTTGTTCCGGCTCTTGCCTTTGAGGGTGGTGAGCAGGAAGGGGAGCAGGGTGGTGTGCTCTGCCACCGGGTAGCTGGGCTCCCGGCTCTTGTCCCGATATTTGGGGCTTTGATGTTGCATGGATGTTGTACCGCCTTTTCTTCGCAATTTTCTTTACTTTATCACAACCAGGGCCAAATGTCCACGGCAATCCCGGTGGGACAGGCAAGTGAGGGGGAGTTTTTTCATAGAGTTTCCAGAGGTGATGGACATGGAGAAAAAACAGAGCCTGTTGGAGCGGGCCTCCCGGTTGATGGATGTGCCGGGGGATGTGCTGGCGGGACTGCCCCGGCTGGAGCTGATTGGAGACGGGGAACTGCGCATGGAGCCGCATCGGGGCATCCTGGCCTACGGACCGGAGGAAATCCACATCTCGGCGGGGAAGCTGCTGGTGATGGTGCGGGGGGAGGGGCTGGAGCTGCGGGCCATGAACCCCACCCAACTGCTCATCACCGGGCGGATCACATCGGTGGAGCTGACGAGGTGAGGGCATGAAAAAATGGCTGAATTTGCTTCTGGGCTACGCTGTCATTCAGGTGACCGGCGCCTTTCCCGAACGCTTTCTCAACCTGTGCGCCCAGAACCGGTGCGCCTTCTGGCGTCTGCGCTGGCTGGACAGCAACACCCTGCAAGTGCGGGTGTACCTGGCCGATCTGACCCAGCTGGAGGAGCTGGCCCAGCGTGCAGGGTGCACCCTGGAGGTGCTCGCCCGCCGGGGCGGTACCGCCCAGGCCCAGCGGCTGTCCAAACGGTGGGGGTTCATGGTGGGTATGGTGCTGTGTGTGCTGACGGTGAGCGTGCTCAGCCGCTTTGTGCTGGTGGTGGAGGTGGTGGGCAATGAAGAGGTGCCCTCCGCGGTCATTCTCACCGAGTTGGAACGCCTGGGGGTGCATCCGGGGGTGTATGCCCCCTCTATCTCCCAAAAAGAGGTGGCCAATGAGGCACTCACTAACCTGCCGGAATTGGCGTTTATGGCCATCAACGTGTATGGAACCCGGGTGGTGGTGCAGGTGGAGGAGGCGCAGCGCAAGCCGGAGCTGCTGGATGAGTCCACCCCGGCGGACATTGTGGCCGCCGCGGACGGCATCATTGAGGACATTCAGACTTCCGCAGGAGAACCCCTCTTTGTGGATGGAGACATTGTAGCCCGTGGGGAAGTGCTCATCAGCGGCACCATTCCCCTCTACGAGCAAAACATCGAAAAGCCCTATGCGGGAGATCTGGTGGTGCACGCCACAGGGACCGTGACTGCCCGAACCTGGCGGACCCTGGAGGAGCGGCTGCCCCTGACGGTGCCCACGAAAGTGTACAACGGGGAGGAGGAGACCAGCTACCAGTTCAATCTTTTGGGGTGGGAGTTGGATTTTTTTGAAAAGAGTAGCATTTTCCCCGATGGATATGATAAAATAACCAACACAGAGTCTCTGGAGCTGGGCGGCTACACCTGGCCGGTGTCATGGACCACCACCACCTACCGGGGCTACACCGTCCAGGAGCAGACGGTGGACCCCCAACAGGGGGAAACACTGCTCCAGCAGCTGCTGCAGCAGCGGCTGGAGCGGCTGCTGGAAGTGGGGGAGGGAGAAATCCTTCACCAGGATTTTGTCACCCGCGTGGAGGGGGACACCTTGGTGGTATCCCTGGTGGCGGAGTGCCGGGAGCAGATTGGCCGCACGGTGGAACGCCCAGGGAGCACCGGGCATGTGGAACCAGAAGCCCAAATTGGGGAGGAATCATAACAAATGACAGAGCAATCCATCAGCATTGAACGGATGGAAGAGGCCATCAACCTGTTCGGCCTCTTTGACGAGAATATCCGCATCATTGAGCAGGAGTTGGGGGTCACGGTGGTGAACCGGGAGTCCAACTTGAAAATCTCCGGGGACGGGGAAGCGGTGATGTGGGCGGTGAAGGCGGTGCAGGGCCTTCTCTCCCTCTCTGCCAAGGGAGAGGCCATCAACCAGCAGAACGTCCGCTACATCATCGAGTTGGTGCGGGCGGGCAACGAGGGAAAGATTGCCCAGCTGGCCGGAGACGTGGTGTGTGTCACCGCCAAGGGAAAGCCCATCAAGGCCAAGACCGTGGGCCAGAAGAAGTATATTGACGCCATCAAGAAAAACACCGTCACCTTGGGCGTGGGCCCCGCCGGTACCGGCAAGACTTATCTGGCGGTGGCGGCGGCGGTGGCGGCCTTCCGGGAAAAACAGATCAACCGCATCATCCTCACCCGCCCCGCCGTGGAGGCGGGGGAGCGGCTGGGCTTCTTGCCCGGCGATTTGCAGTCCAAGGTGGACCCCTACCTGCGCCCCCTGTACGATGCCCTCTTTGACATGCTGGGGGCGGAGACCTACCAGAAGTACCTGGAGCGGGGCAACATTGAGGTGGCCCCGCTGGCCTATATGCGTGGCCGCACCCTGGACGACAGCTTCATCATTTTGGATGAGGCCCAGAACACCAGCCGGGAGCAGATGAAAATGTTCCTCACCCGTATGGGCTTCGGCTCCAAAGTGGTCATCACCGGGGACGTGACCCAGATTGACCTGCCGGCTGACAAGACCAGCGGCTTGAAGGAGGCCATGCGGGTGCTCCAGGGTGTGGAGGACATCGCCATCTGTCCCCTCACCGACCAGGACGTGGTGCGCCATGTGATTGTCCAGCGCATCATCAAGGCCTACGACGACTATTATCATACCAGCAATCCCCAGAAGGGCAGCGATAAGGCGGGGAGGAGGAAGTCCCATGGCTGAGGCACACAACATCTCCATTTCCACGGAGGTGGAGGGGGCGGACGATGAGGCCACCTGTGCACGCATTCGCTCCACCATCACCACCGCCCTGGCTGCCCAGGGGGTAGAGGTGCCCTGTGAAATTGATGTGCTGCTCAGCGATGATACCGGCATCCACACCATCAACCAGGACATGCGGGGGGTGGACCGCCCCACCGACGTGCTCTCCTTCCCCATGTTTGAGCTTTCCCCCGGGGAGACCCCCCAGGCGGATTGGGCCGACCCGGACAGCGGCTGTGTCCCTCTGGGGGATATGGTGCTGTCTCTGGAGCGGGTGGAGGCCCAGGCCCAGGAGTACGGCCACAGCCGGGAGCGGGAGCTTTCCTACCTGGTGGTGCACTCGGTGCTCCATCTGCTGGGCTATGACCACCTGGACGAGGGACCCCAGAAGGCCCAGATGCGAGCCCGGGAGGACGCCATCATGGAGCAAATCGGGCTCACACGATAAAACGCCAACATTCACATCAAAGGGGGATGCGCCATGAAGAAATTGCTGATGTTGTCCGCTGTGACCCTGTGCGCCGGGCTGCTTCTCTCCGGGTGCACAGCCTTTATGACCAAAACCGAGGTGACCACCCAGGAGGTGGACACCCTGCCTCCGGTGGAGGTGACCCAGCCGGTTGAGACCTCCCAGCCTCTGGACCAGGAGAGGCTGTTTGACGCCCTGGCCGGGGACAGCATCCTGGGTGTGGTGATTTTGAGTCCCACCCAGAAGGAGTTGGAACTGGCACAAAACGTGGATCAGGTATTCCCCCACCAGGAGTATGGGGAATATATGCTCGTGGTGCCAAAACTTCCCGGCAGCACCATCACCTTGCAGGAGTTGACCTACGACTATGACACCGGCGAAGTGGTGGAGGTGAAGGACGTTCACACCACCAGCGGCACCGATCCGGTGGCCATGCTGGTGCAGCAGGACATCCCCGAGGGCTTTCCCACCCTGCGGGTGGTCATTGAGGCCCAAGGACGCACCGGAACCTACGACCTGACCTACTATGGCAAGGGGGACGGGCGGCGAGACTTTTATATCATATGGAATCGAGAATAATCTCTCGAAAATGCAAGCATTTCCGAGAAGTTACAGCCCGCTGCAGCGCACCAGCGAAAGCTGGCACGTTTGCGGGCTGAGAAGTGTATTTTCTGATGCGCATGTCCTCAGAAAATACGTGATTGTAATTTATTTTCCCGCCGGAGGCGGGAAAACTCTGCGAGGCTTAACAGCCAGGAGAGATTGAAACAGTTGAAAAGAGGTAAGCCTCTTTCAAATAAAAACGGCCATTGTTCAATGCCAATACCAAAGAAAGTTGAGGATCATCTACTATGTCTCAGATTAAGAAAAGCGGAATCATCACCATTGTGGGCCGCCCCAACGTGGGCAAGTCCACCCTGACCAACACCCTGGTGGGGGAGAAGATTGCCATTGTCTCCTCCAAGCCCCAGACCACCCGCAACCGCATCTGTGCGGTGTTGAACCGGGGGGACACCCAGTTTGTCTTTGTGGACACCCCCGGCTTGCACAAGGCCCGCACCCGCCTGGGCGACTACATGGTCAAGGTGGTGCGCCAGTCGGTGGCGGACGTGGACGGGGTGATGCTGCTGGTGGAGCCGGTGGACAAAATTGGCCCTGCCGAACAGGAACTGATTACCCGCATTAAGGCCCTGGGTGCCCCGGCGGTGCTGGTCATCAATAAAATTGACACCATCGAGAAGGAAAAACTGCTGGCTGTCATGGCAGTTTACGGAGCGGCCCACAATTGGGATGCTGTCATGCCCATTTCCGCAAAAACCGGGGAGGGTGTGGAAGAATTGCTGGACCTGCTGGCCAAGTGGATTCCCGAAGGCCCCCAGCTGTTCCCCGATGACGTGGTCACCGACCAGCCCGAGCGGCAGATCATGGCGGAGATTGTGCGGGAGAAGCTGCTGCGCAATCTGGACCAGGAGATTCCCCACGGCACCGCCGTGGAGGTCACCAAGTTCTCCCAGCGGGACGACGACATCATTGACTGCCATGTCACCATTTACTGCGAGAAGGAGTCCCACAAGGGCATCATCATTGGCAAAAAAGGCTCCATGCTGAAAAAGATCTCCACCCAGGCCCGGGAGGACATGGAGGCGTTTATGGGTGCCAAGGTGTACCTGGAGACTTGGGTAAAGGTGAAAGAAAACTGGCGAGATAATGTGAATCTGATCCATAATTTTGGATATACGGAAGACTAAAGAAGTGGAGAACTGTCTCGGCCAGTTTTCCAGCCGGCATCTGCCGGCCGCCGCAGGTGCGGCGTAAAATTGGCCCATGGGCCAATTTCCATAGGGCGAATTCACTTCGCCCGTTATGGATAAAATCATGGGGTCCCCACGAAACGAGTTTCGTGGGGCAAACTGGCGAGATAACATCAATTTGATTCACAATTTCGGTTATACCGAGGACTAAAAATGCTTGCACCTTTTTGAAGGAATTCCCAGTTATAAACGGACACATCCCCTCTCACCCTAAGGGTAGAAAGGGGATGTGACGTGTGGAGCCGTTTGGAAACTGGGAACTGTTTTGGAAAACCGGATTGCCCGAGGTGTGGCTGATGACCCGCTGGGAACGCCCGGGGATAGAGAAAGAAGGAACATCACATGCTCAAACGCATCACCCAGGTGGAGCCGTCGGTGGTTCGGGACTTGGTGGAACTCTACCGGGAGTCCATGGCCCAACTGGCTCGCCGTTTTGAGTCGCCCCAGGCCATGGAACAGGCCTATGGGGAGTTTTTGAAGGAATTTGTCACCCATGACCGCCAGATGGTGCTGGTGGAAGAGGTGGACGGGGTGTGGGTCAGTGGCCTGCGCTGTGTGGAGAGTGCGCCGGGGGTTTGGTACCTGGAAGCTGTGGAGACGGCACCCCAGGCACGGGGTCAAGGCTGGGCCAAACAGCTGCTCACCCACACCCAGCAGCGGCTTACAGGGCAGGGGGCCCGGGAACTGTTCAGCCTCATTGACCCGGAAAACACCCCGTCCATTGCCACCCATGTGGACTGTGGATTTGCCCCCACCCAGCGCAAGCCCATCAACGGATGGGGCGAAGAAGATCCCGGAAACATTGTATATGTCTGGCATCCGGAGGGAGATCTGCCATGCACCTGACCACCTCAGCCCTGGTGCTGCGGGAAGTGGAATACAAGGAATCGGATAAGTTGCTCACGGTTTTGACCCCGGAGCAGGGAAAACTCACCCTGTCCGCCCGGGGAGTGCGTAAGAAAAAGGATGCCACCGCCGCCGCCTGCCAGCTGCTGACCTGGGGAGAGTTTACCCTCTCCCAGCACCGGGGGCGGTGGCTGGTGCGGGAGGGGACGACCCTGCGGGCGTTTCGCGGGGTGCGGGAGGACCTGGACAAACTGGCCCTGGGCAGCTACTTTGCCCAGGTTACCGAGACGTTGTGCGAGGAGGAGCAGCCCGAGCCGGAGTTTCTCTCCCTCACCCTCAACGCCCTCCACGCCCTGGACGAGATGCCGGTGTCCCTGAAGCTGGTAAAGACGGTTTTTGAGTGGAAGGCTATGGCTCTGGCAGGCTATGAGCCCCTGCTGGACGGCTGCGGGGTGTGCGGCTGTGAGGAGCCGGACACCCCCTGCATCCATCTGGGAGAAGGGGTGCTCCACTGCAAGGGGTGCCGGGAGAAGCTGGGGGCGGGGGTGTCCATGCCCCTGACCGGGGCGGGGCTGGCGGCCCTGCGGCACATTGTGTGGGGCAACCCCAAGCGGCTGTTTTCCTTTACGGTGGACGAGGCCTCCCTGGGGCGGCTGGCTGACGCCTCCGAGGCCTATCTCATGACCCAGTTGGAACGAGGATTTCATACCCTGGACTTTTACAAGTCCTTAACCATGGAGACGAAAACATATGACAGAACTACTTGAAAAATCCATACAGACCCTGGAACTGCCTCGGGTGCTGGCCATGCTGGCCGACGAGGCGGTGACCGAGGAGGGAAAGGAGACCTGCCGCAAGGTGCGGCCCCAGACGGTGGCGTCTGACGTGGCCCGACTGCAAAAGCAGACCTCAGCGGCCTTTCAGATGCTGGTCAAGCACGGCACCCCCTCCTTTTCCGGGGTGCGCCCGGTGGCCGCTGCCTTGCAGCGGGCAGACCGGGGGGGCAGCCTGAACACCCGGGAGCTTTTGGACATCGCCCAGGTGCTGCGCTGCGCCCGCAGTGTGCGGGAGTACGGGGTGGGGGAGAGTACCGAAAAGACGGTGCTGGACGGCTACTTCCAAAGCCTGTCCCCCAACCGCTTTTTGGAGGAGAAGATCAGCGGCTCCATCCTCAGCGAGGATGAGATTGCCGACTCCGCCTCTCCCGAACTGGCAGACATCCGCCGCCACATTCGGGCGGCGGCGGGAAAGGTGCGGGACGTGCTCAACCGGCTCATCTCCTCCAACCAGTCCAAGTATTTGCAGGAGTCCATCATCACCATGCGCGGGGGCCGGTATGTGGTGCCGGTGAAGAGCGAACACAAAAACGAGATTCCCGGTCTGGTGCACGACGTGTCCGGCTCCGGCGGCACCTTCTTCATTGAGCCCATGGGCGTGGTCAACGCCAACAACGAGCTGCGGGAACTGCAAATGAAGGAACAAAAGGAAATTGAGCGAATTTTGGCGGAGCTGTCCGCGGATTGCGCCGGGTTCCGGGAGGGCATTGAGGACAACTACCGCACCCTCATCGCCCTGGACGTGATCTTTGCCCGGGCCAAGCTGTCCACCCATATGGGAGGCATGGAGCCGGTGCTGGGGGATTATATCGAGCTGCACAAGGCCCGTCACCCCCTGCTGGATGCCAAAACCGCCGTACGCAACGACCTGTATCTGGGCAAAGACTTTGACACCCTGGTCATCACCGGCCCCAACACCGGCGGTAAGACGGTGACGCTGAAAACCCTGGGCCTTTTGACCCTCATGGCCCAGTGCGGCCTCCACATTCCCGCCTCGAATGGCTCCACCATCCGGGTGTGTTCGGCGGTGTTGGCGGACATCGGGGATGAGCAGTCCATTGACCAGTCTCTGTCCACCTTCTCCTCCCACATGGTGAACATCGTGGCCATGCTGGAGCAGCTGGACGATACCACTCTGGTGCTCTTTGACGAGTTGGGGGCGGGCACCGACCCGGTGGAGGGCGCTGCCCTGGCCGCCGCCATCATTGAGTCCGCCCGTCAGCTGGGTGCCCGGGTAGCGGCCACCACCCACTACGCCGAGTTGAAGGTGTACGCCATGACCACGCCGGGGGTGGAAAACGCCTCCTGCGAGTTCAATGTGGACACCTTGGCCCCCACCTACCGGGTGCTCATCGGCATCCCCGGCAAGTCCAACGCCTTTGCCATTTCCCGCCGCCTGGGGCTGCCCGACTACATCATCCAGCGGGCCGCTGACCGCATTGATGCGGAGAACGTCCGCTTTGAGGATGTTATAAGCCAGCTGGAACAGCAGCGGCAGGCCATGGAGCGGGAGAAGGAGAAGGCCCAGGAGCTGCGGCAGGAGATGGAGCGCACCAAGGCAGAGGCGGACCACTACCGCCAGCGGATTGAAGAGGAGCGGCGAAAAGCCACCGAAAAGGCCCAGGCCGAGGCCCGCGCCATCATCCAGGAGGCCCGGGACACCGCCGACCAGGTGTTCAAGGAACTCAACGCCATGCGCCGCCGCCAGGAGAAGGCCCGTGAGTGGGTGGACGACAACCAGCAACGGTCTGATCTGCGCCGCACCCTCAACGAGGCGGAAAACGCCCTGGGCGGCAAGCCCCAGGAGGTACCGGCTCCCGCCCCCACCCGTCCGGCGGTGAAGGGGGATCTGGTGGAGGTGCTGAAAACCGGCACCCAGGCCCAGGTGGTGGATGTGAACAAGGACGGCACCTTGCAGCTGCAAGCGGGGATTTTGAAACTCAAGGCCAAACAGGACGAGGTGCGGGTGCTGGAAGAGGCAACCGCCCGCCACAAGCAGAGCCAGAAGGACAAGGCCCGCAATTCTGCGGTTACCCGCCCTTTCCGGGCCGCTGCCGCCAAGGCGGAGCTGGACCTGCGGGGGATGATGGTGGACGAGGCCCTGGCAGCGGTGGATATGTTTTTGGACAACGCCCTCATGGGCAAACTGGAGACGGTGACCATCATCCACGGCAAGGGCACCGGCGCGCTGCGCAAGGCGGTGCGGGAGCACGTCAAGCACAGCCGCTATGTGAAATCCGCTCGGCCCGGGGCCTACGGAGAGGGCGAGGACGGGGTGACCGTCGTCACCTTGAAATGACTTCCAGCACAGAATAGAGCGGGGGAAATGTGCTTTTCACCAAATGAAACGCTGCGATTTGTACAAATTGCTGTTGACGATACCTTCCAAATTTGATATGCTAGGAATGCAAATATTTTCGGGGAAAGCGCGGGATAGTACTCCCCCAATCCAAGAATATGGAGGGACTCTCTTATGGTAACGAAAGAGACTGTTGTGAACAATCAGGTTGGTCTGCACGCTCGTCCGGCCACCTTCTTTATCCAGAAAGCCAACGAATTCAAAAGCTCTGTGTGGGTGGAGAAAGAGGAGCGCCGGGTCAACGCCAAGAGCTTGCTGGGCGTGCTCTCTCTGGGCATTGTCAAGGGCACTCCCATTACCCTCATTGCCGACGGCCCCGATGAGGAGGAGGCAGTCAACGCTCTGGTGGAGCTGATTAACTCCGATTTCTCTGAGTAAGCCAGACAGGTAGAAGCGCCGCTCACAGCGGCGCTTTTTTTAATCCCGTTTGGAAAGACACGTCTTTCCAAACGAAGAAAATTACACCCTGCTGCGCGCATATTTGGTCCGCCAAAGGCAGACCAAATCCACACTTGCAGGGCGAGAAGTATTTTTCCCGACGCACATGTCGCCGGGAAAAATGGATTTCAATTTTTTGTGCCTGCGGGCACAAACTCTGCGAGGCTAAGTCGAAGACGAGAGTACCATCTGTTTTGAATGCAATGGGAGGGTGTGTATGACCTTTGAAGAGCTGCGGGACAAGGCCCACGGACTGCCCCTGAAGCCGGGGGTGTATATCATGCAAAACGCCGCCAGCGAAGTGATCTATGTGGGCAAGGCCAAGGCACTGAAAAACCGGGTCAGTCAATACTTTCAGGACCAGAGCCGCCACAACGAAAAGACCCGGGCCATGGTGGCCCAGATCCATCACTTCGACGTCATCGTGGTGGAGACGGAATTTGAGGCCCTGGTGCTGGAGTGCGCCCTCATCAAACGCCATCAGCCCCGATATAACATTCTGCTCAAAGACAGCAAGGGCTATCCCTACATTCGCCTGAGTGTGCAGGAGGAGTACCCCCAGTTCTCCCTGACCAGCAAGGTGGCCCGGGACGGGGCCCGATACTTTGGCCCCTATGGCACCCGGGGAGCCAGCCAGGGCATCATTGACGCCCTATGTTCCGCTCTGCGCCTGCCCACCTGTCGGCGGAAATTCCCCCGGGACATTGGGAAAGAACGCCCCTGCCTCCATTTTCATATGGGCACCTGCGACGGCTATTGCCGCCCGGAGATGGACCAGAGCCAGTACCGCCAGAGCATCGACCAGGCGGTGCGGCTGCTGGAGGGCAAGCTGGACGAGGTGGTGGGCCAGTGGACCAAGAACATGGAGCAGGCCGCCGAGGACCTGCGCTTTGAGCGGGCCGCCCAGTACCGGGACCGCATCCGGGCGGTACAGCTGCTGGCCAAGCGGCAAAAGGCGGTGGTGGGCTCCCTGGCCGACACCGATGTGGTGGGCTACCACCGGGGGGAGGCCAAAAGCTGCTTTGTGGTGCTCCACTATGTGGATGGGGAACTGGCCGCCAAGGACTGGCAGCTGCTCCCTCTGCCCATGGAGGAGGACGAGGGGGAGAGCGTGGCTACCCTCACTGCCCAGTATTACCAGGGCCGTCAGGCCCTGCCCCGGCAGATTCTCCTCCCTGTGGACTTTGACGGACAGGTGGAACTGGCCCGCATGCTCACCCAGGCGGTGGGGCGGAAGGTGGAATTGCTCACCCCCCAGCGGGGGGCCAAAACCGAACTGGTGGCCTTGGCCAACCAAAACGCCGCCGAGGAAGTGCAGCGAGCCACCACCGCCCAGGAGCGGTCCTCCAAGCTGATGGAGGCTCTGGGACGGCTGTTGGGGCTGGACAGCCCGCCCCACCGCATGGAGGCGTTTGATATTTCCAACAGCGGCAATGCGGACATTGTGGCATCCATGACGGTGCATGTGGATGGTAGGCCGTTGAAGCGGGATTACCGCCACTTCACCCTCAAGGGGATGGAGCACGCCGATGACTACGCCTCCATGGAGCAGGTCATCACCCGGCGGTTCCAGCGGTATCTGGACGGGGATGAGAAGTTTGGAGCACTGCCCGACGTGCTGCTCATAGACGGCGGTGTGGGCCAGGTGCGGGCCGCAGCCTCTGCGCTGGACAAGCTGGGGCTGACCATTCCCATCTTTGGCATGGTCAAAGACGACCGCCACCGCACCCGGGCTCTGGTGGATGGGGCGGGGCAGGAGATTGGTTTGCAGCAAAACCAGGCCCTCTTTGCCCTCATTGGCCGCATCCAGGAGGAGACCCACCGCTTTGCCATTGAATTCTTACGCTCCCGCCAGGACAAGCGGATGAAGGGATCGGTGCTGGACGAAATTCCCGGCGTGGGCCCCACCCGCAAGGCGGCGCTGCTGCGCCACTTCAAAAGCATCAAGGCCATTCGCGCTGCCACGGTGGAGCAGCTGGGGGAAGTGGTGCCCAGCAACACGGCCCAGGCGGTGTACGACTATTTTAAGAAGGAGTGAACCTCCCATGCGAGTGATTACAGGAAGTGCCCGGGGTAAGCACCTCAAGGAGCTGCCCGGTATGGATACCCGCCCCACCACTGACCGGGTGAAGGAGGGGCTGTTCAACATCATCCAATTTGACATTCCCGGGAGAAGGGTGCTGGATCTGTTTGCTGGCACCGGTCAGCTGGGCATCGAGTGCCTGTCCCGGGGGGCGGCCTGGTGTGACTTTGTGGACCGTTCCCCCGCCGCCATGGCCGTTGTGCGGGACAATGTGAAGGGGTGCAATCTGTCGGATCGGGCCGGTTTTCATCAAAAAGAGTTTGATGCTTTTCTGGCCTCGGCGAAAGGTCCCTACGATCTGGTATTTCTCGACCCCCCCTATGCCTCAGATTATATCAAACGGGCCCTGGAACGGATGACGGCAATTGACATTGTTACGAGAAATGGTATAATAGTGTGCGAAACGCCGGCGGAAGCCCAATTGCCGGAGTTAGATGCCCCTTATGAGAAGGGGCGTGACTACCGGTATGGGAAGATCAAGCTGACCCTGTACCGCAGGAGTGTGTGACCCATGAAACGAGCCATCTACCCCGGCAGCTTTGACCCGGTAACGCTGGGGCATTTGAATATCATCAAGCGGGCAGCCGCTATTTTTGACGAACTCATTGTGTGTGTGATGGTCAACTCCAGCAAAAACGGCCTGTTCACCCCGGAAGAACGGGTGGGTTTGATTGGTCAGGTGACCCGGGAACTGCCCAACGTGAAGGTGGACTGTTCCCGCCAGCTGTTGGCGGACTATGCGCGGGAGCACCAGGCCAAGGTGCTGGTGAAGGGCCTGCGGGCAGTGTCGGACTATGAGTCGGAGATCCAAATGGCTATGATTAACGCCAAGCTATACCACGAATTGGACACGGTGTTTTTGTACACCAGTCCCAAATATGCCTACCTGAGTTCCACGGTGGTGAAGGAAATGGCACGGTACGGGGCAGATCTATCGGATTTTGTCCCGAGACAGATCATAAATCAGGTTCAAAGCAGGGTGAATGGCACCCTGGAACGGTAAGGAGGAATCGCCCATGGCAACCACAGTGGAAGAATTGCTGAATATGCTGTTCGATATGATTGATGAGGCCAGAAATGCGCCTTTGAGCTCAGAAAAATGCGTTCTCGAGCGGGACAAGGCGTTGGATTTGGTGGAGGACATCAAGGCCCAGCTGCCGGTGGAATTGGCCGAGGCCCGCAAGGTGCTCAACAACCGCAACGAGTTGGTGGCCAGTGCCAAGCGGGAGGCTGAGGATCTGCGCAAGCGTGCGGAAAATGAGGCTCGCCGCCTGGTGGGCGAGACGGAGGTCATTGCGGTGGCCCGCCAAAAGGCAGCGGAAATGATGGCTCAGGCGGAACAGAAGTCCAAGGAAGTGCGAAGTGCAACCAATCAGTACTGTGACGATGTGATGCGCCGTGCCGAGGAGGCGCTGAGCGAGGCCCACACAGAAATGTGCCGGGTACAGGCCAAATTCCGAGAGGCGTTGGGGACAGCCAGCGGCGCAGCTTCCACCAACCGGATGTATGATGCCGAGGCGGACAAATCGGTATAAAAAGAATGGAGGACCACAGAATGGGATGTATTCTGTGGTCCTCCATTCTTTTCCAACAAAGAGTAAAGCTGGTAAAAAACATGGAAAAGTAAAGACTTTTACCGTAAAAACATGAAATAGTGGCTTAATATGCAAAAAAATTTATGAAAACCTCATATTTTTCCAGGAAAATAGTCCTTGCAATTTCATACGGGGGGATGTATACTAGGGATACATTGGAGTGAAATGGAGTGAAATGGAGGGGTCTGGGATGACTGGCACCTACGAGCATAGTCTTGACAGCGCCGGTCGACTCATTGTGCCATCCAAACTTCGGGAGGAGTTGGGCTCCCAGTTTTACCTGGCTGTGGGGGTTAAGGAAAATCTCACCTTGTACCCCATGGCGGCGTGGAACAAGCTCCAAGAGCGCGTGGCCAGCCTGACCACGGCGCAGGCAGCCTCCATGGATGTGTTTTTTGCCGCTGCCCAGCTGTGTGAGCCGGACAAGCAGTGGCGGTTTCAGGTGCCCTCTTATTTGAAGGACTACGCCAAAATTGATCGGGATGTGGTGATTACCGGCAACAACGACCGGGCCCAGATTTGGAGCGCAGAGAACTGGAAGGCCAAGACGGCCCAGCAGCTCAATCCCGAACACATGGCGGCATTGCTGGAAGGACTGGGGATTTGATCCATGGAATATACACATAAATCGGTGTTGCTCCACGAGTGCCTGGACGGCCTGAACATTAAGCCGGATGGCATCTATGTGGATGGCACGTTAGGCCGGGCGGGGCATTCCAGAGAGATTGCCAAGCGCCTGACCTCTGGCCGTCTCATCGGCATTGACCGAGACGCAGCTGCCTTGGAGGCAGCTCCCGCCCGCTTGGAAGGGCTGATGGACCGGGTGACCCTGGTGCGTGGAAACTTTGGTCAGGTGGGGGAGATTTTGCATCAGCTGCAAATCCCTCATGTGGATGGTATGTTGTTTGACCTGGGCGTGTCCTCCCCTCAGCTGGACGAGGCGGCCCGCGGTTTTTCTTATTTACAGGATGCTCCTCTGGACATGCGGATGGATCAGTCTGCCCCCCTCACCGCCTATGATGTGGTCAACGGGTGGAGCCAGGAGGAACTCAAGCGCATCTTGTGGCAGTATGGGGAGGAGCGGTACGCCGGTCCCATTGCCGCTGCCATTGTGCGAGAGAGGGCCAAGGCGCCCATCCAGACCACGCTGGAGTTGGCGAATTTGATCCGCAGCACCATGCCCGGCAAGGCGTGTCGGGAAAAGCAGCATCCGGCCAAGCGTTCCTTCCAGGCCATTCGCATTGCGGTCAATGACGAACTGGGTGAAGTGGAGCGTATGCTGGATGGTGCGTTGGACCTGCTCAACCCCGGTGGACGGCTGGCCATCATTTCCTTCCATTCCCTGGAGGATCGGCTGGTGAAGACCGCTTATGCCCGGTGGGCCAAGGGATGCACCTGCCCTCCGGACTTTCCTGTATGTGTGTGTGGAAAAACCCCTAAGGTACGCCTGGTGGGAAAGAAACCCATTGTGTCCACACCGCAAGAATTAGAAGTGAATCCAAGGGCTCGCAGTGCCAAGTTGCGTGTGGCAGAGAAACTGTGAGTGGAACAAAGGAGACGTTCGCCATGGCAACTCAGCGCAAAGGCAGGCCCTACGCCACCTATGGCAATGTGGCTTACAAAGTGGATAACAGGGCCCAGACCAGGGAGCGCAGAAGGGCAGAGCAGCCTCGTCGGCCTCGGGTACAGCCCCGGGAGCGGGTGGCGTCCCGGCCCCAGGTGGAGGTCCGCCAGCAGAGTGCCGTGGCACCATTTACCATTGTGGGATTCGTGGCAGTCATCGCCTGTGCGCTGTTTTTGGTGATGTCCAGCGCCCAGCTGGCCATGGTCAACGCGGAGACGGTGGAGCTTCGTTCCACTCTGTCTGAGCTGCAAGATGAGAAAAAAACACTGATGGCCCAGTATGAAAAGACCTTTGACCTGACCGCGCTGGAGCAGCAGCTCACCGCTGACGGTTCTATGGTGGAGGCGGGTGCAGGCCAGACGGTTTACCTGGATCTTTCCCAGGGAGACAGTGTGGTGTATTACGAGGAGGCCCGACAGGGGATCTCCGGCCTGGTTCGCCAAATCGAGGAATTTCTGAGCGGCATGCTGTCATAATCGCCGCCCCAGAAGACATACATTGAAATGCGGATATAGAGAGAATGAGGGGCGTAAGAAAACTTCCAGTGGTTTCTTACGCCCTTCTTGTCCCGCTATGCTGCCGAGTAAAACAGGAACATAGGAGCGAAAAAGGCATGCAAAAATCCAAGCAAAATCAAGGCCGCTCTTCCGGCCAGGGAAATCGGACCCTATTCCGGCGAACCATTTTTCTTTTGGTGATTGTGGGGGTGCTGGCTTTCATCCCCCTGGTGGTGCAGTTGACCCGGCTGCAAATCTTTCAGCATGACTACTGGGAGGAGCGGGCTGCCAACCAGCAGACCAAGGATGTGGCGGTCAACGCCGGACGCGGTTCCATTTTTGACAGCCAGGGGCGCACGCTGGCCCGATCCGGCACGGTCTATCAGCTGGTACTTTCCCCCCGGGATGTACTGGTTTCGGTGGACAAAGAGGATTATCAAAACGAGGATGGGACCACCAATCAGTCCGCCTACGACGCGGCCCTGCAGGAAAAGCGGGCTCTGATTGTCAATGGCCTGGTGAAGCTGTTGGGGCTGGACGAGGATAATTTATGGAAACGCATTGAGTACACCAACTCGGCCTACGAGGTGTTGGCATATGAGATGGAGGAGGAGGATACCGCCGCGGTGCGGGAGTTTATCAGCGAAAACAAACTCTCGGGTATGCTCTATTTTGCCCCTTCCAGCAAGCGGTACTATCCCTACTCCTCGGTGGGGGCTCACCTGTTGGGCTTTATGGCCTACACCGAGAACAGCGGAAGCGTCAAGGTGGGGGTGCAGGGCATTGAGGCCTTGTACCAGGATGTGCTCTCTGGGGCCACAGGCCGGGTGGTAACCTCCAAGACCGGAGCGGGCACTGAGATGCTCTCCTCCTATGAGGAGTACATTGACGCCGAGGACGGGTACAATCTGAACCTGACCATTGATTCCACCATTCAGTCGATGCTGGAGCAGACCTTGAGCGAGGGCATTGAGACATACAACGTCAAAAATGGCGGCTTCTGCATTGCCATGAAGCCCAGCACCGGGGCAATCCTGGGCATGGCCAGCAGCCCCAACTTCGACCCCAACAGCTATGCCAGTGTGTTTGACCAGAATCTGCTGGACGAACTCAAAGGCTTGGCGGATCAATATGGTACGGACAGCGAGGAGTACAACCAAGCGGTGACCGATGCCCTCAACCTCCAGTGGAAAAACAAGGCGCTTTCCGACACCTATGAGCCGGGCTCCACCTTTAAGCCCCTGGTGGTGGCGGCGGCTTTGGAAGAGGGCATCATCTCCCCGGACGACCACTTCTACTGTGACGGCGTTCACAACGCCGGTGGCTGGGATATTACCTGTCATAAGAAGTATCCGGGCCATGGCGACCAGACGGTGACGCAGGTGTTGGAAAACTCCTGCAACGACGCCATGATGCAGATTGCGGAAAAGATAGGGCCGGAGATTTTCTGGGACTATCTGGAAAACTATGGTCTCTTTGACTCCACCGGCATCGACCTGTACGGGGAGGGCACCAGCGTGTTCTGGTCCGGTGGCAAGGACTTCTTCACCAGTGTTTATGGAGAGTCCTCTCTGGCCACCGCCTCCTTCGGGCAGACCTTCAAGATTACCCCCATCCAGATGGTCACCGCCTTTTCCTCGGTCATCAACGGCGGACATCTGCTAAAGCCCTATGTGGTGCAGTCGGTGAGCGACGATGAGGGCAACAACACCTATTATCGCCAGGTGGAGGAGGTGCGCCAGGTCATCAGTGAGGAGACCTCGTCCACGCTGCGCACTATGCTGGAGAGCGTGGTGGCTGGTCCCTCCGCTTCGGGCCGCAACGCCTACATGGCGGGCTACCGCATCGGCGGTAAGACGGGTACCTCTCAGAAGCGAGACGAGAACACCGGAAATCTGATCTGCTCCTTTATGGGTTTTGCCCCTGTGGATAACCCCAAGGTGCTGGTGCTGCTGGCCTTTGACTCCCCGGCCCAGTCGGACTTCAACTCTAACTACACCCCCTCCGGCACCTACATCAGCGGTGGTAACATCGCCGCCCCCATGGCCGGGCAGTTGATCGCCAACATTTTGGACTACATGGGAGTGGAGAAGCAGTACTCCACCGACGAGCTGGAGGCAGCCGACACCACCATGATCAACGTCAACGGCTACGAGCTGACGGTGGCCAAGGGCCTGCTCACCGACCGTGGCATCCGTTGCCGCACCGTGGGCAGCGGCAATACCGTTACCGGTCAGCTGCCGGCGGCGGGAGTGACCATTCCCGGAAGTTCCACCGTCATCCTGTATCTGGGGCAGGAAGTCCCCACGGACAAGGTGAAGGTGCCGAATCTGGAAGGCCTTAGCCCGTCGGAGGCCAAAAATACCCTGGAGGAACTGGGTCTGTTTTTGCGAGCCACAGGTGTGACCGACGATGGAGGCACCATGGAGGCTCTCAGCCAAACCATAGCCGCCGGTACTGAGGTGGCGCCGGGAACGGTGGTGGAAGTGAGGTTTGTCAGCAGTGTTATCGACTATGCCGATCAACAACTCCCGGAAGGGTGACCCCATTGCCGTGGTGGGGCGGGGCAATTCCGCCACCGCCCGGCTGCTGCGGCGTATGACGGGGGTACCTGTGGTGGAACTCACCCCCTATGAGGCGGTGATGAACCCCCACACCCATCCACAATACAGGGCCGTGGTGGTGGAAAACTTTGAGCCACGGGACCGCCGCAGTCTCTCCCCCTGTGCGGTGGCTCGGTGGGAATTGTCCCGTCGGGCAGGAGTCACGGTGGTGGCCCTGGACGATGGAGAGGGGCGGCGCTTGGCCCGGGCCCTGCCACAGCGGGTCTTTGCCTACTCCGACGGCAAGCCACAGGCGGATTTGACCGCCAAAAATGTGTGCTTGCGCCACCACCAAGTGGAATTTGAAGCCCTCACCCACAACAATCTGCTGCGGGTGCGGGTTCCCCGGGGCCAAGGTGGCTTGTATGAGAGCCTGGCTGCCCTGGCGGCGGCTGTGGCGCTGGGGATGCCGCTGGAACAGGCGGCCCAGTGCCTGGAGAAATAAGAGATACAAAAGAGTGTGTGGAGGTTACAACCATGATGAGTTTAGCAGCAGCGGCAACGGCCTTTTTGGTCACAGCGGTGGTGGGGAAATTTCTCATTCCCATTCTCCGCGCCATGAAGGCGGGGCAGTCCATCAAGGAAATCGGTCCCAACTGGCACATGACCAAGCAGGGGACTCCCACCATGGGCGGCCTTATGTTTATGGTGGGCATTACTGTGGCGGTCCTGGTGTTCTGCTGGCAGGATATGGCCCAGGGAGACTGGTCGGCCCTCATTGTGCTGGCTCTGGCTCTGGTGTACGGGGGCATCGGCTTTATTGATGACTTTGCCAAGGTGCGCAAACACGAAAATACCGGCCTCACCGCCGGGTGGAAGCTGCTGCTGCAGCTGGCGGTGGCGGTGGCCTTCCTGGCACTGATGCGCTACTTTGGCTACCTGTCCCCCAACCTGTACATCCCCTTTGCCAACATTACCATCCCTCTGCCCTGGGCGGTATATCTGGTGTTTGCCGCTTTTGTCATTGTCGCGTGCGTCAATGCCGTCAACCTCACCGACGGCCTGGACGGTTTGGCGGGGTCTGTGACGTTACCGGTGGCCATTTTCTTCTGCTTTCTGGCTGCCTGGTGGGAAAAGGGCAGCGCAGAGGTGTTTGCCGCAGCTCTGGCCGGTGGCATCCTGGGCTTCTTGGTATATAATTTCTACCCGGCTAAGGTGTTTATGGGGGATACCGGCTCCCTGTTTTTGGGCGGGGCTGTGTGTGGCATGGCCCTGGCGGTGGATGCCCCTCTCATTTTGATCCCGGTGGGCATTATCTACATTGCCGAGACCATGAGCGACATCATTCAAGTCAGCTACTTCAAGCTCACCCACGGCAAGCGGATTTTCCGCATGGCTCCGCTCCACCATCACCTGGAATTGGGGGGCTGGAGCGAGGTGCGCATTGTGCTCACCTTTGCCGCCATCACCGTAGCCTTCTGCCTGCTGGCGTTTGCCGGGGTGATGTACCGCTACGGCGTGTAACAAGGAATTTCTCTGGAAGGAGGCACACCAGTGCGCAAAAAAGCCAAACGAGACCTGACCATTGAGCAACAGCTGGCCCGCGGCCCGCTGGATCTGCCCTATTTGGCCCTGGTGCTGCTGCTGACCGCCATCGGTCTCATCATGCTCCTCTCCGCCTCCTACGCTTCGGCCTACTACAATCTGGATGACAGCGTGAATACCGGCGGGAACCCGTATTACTACTTTATGGGGCAGCTGAAATTTGCCATCGCCGGGGTTGTGATTATGTACCTGGTGTCCAAGTTTGACTACCAGCGGTGGCGGTTGTTGTCGGTGCCTGCCATTGCGGGAAGTATTTTTCTGCTGCTGCTGATCTTTACCCCCCTGGGCCGTACCAGTAACGGCGCGCGGCGTTGGCTTGACATCGGCTTTTCCTTCCAGCCCTCTGAGCTGGCCAAGGTGGCGGTGATTCTCTTCTTTGCCGCCCGCCTGTCCAAGCGCAAGGATCAGATCAAGGCCCCGCCGAAGAAGTGGAACCGCCGTACCCTTCGGGGGCGGATGGGGGAGTTTATGGAAAACATTGGTTTGTTGGAGCTGGTTCCTTATGCCCTCATTTTGCTGATCATTCTGCTCCTGCTGGCCATGCAGCCCCACATGTCGGGCATGATTCTGGTGCTCTCTGGGGCGGCGGCGGTGCTGTTTGCCTCGGGAATCCGGCTGTACTGGTTTGTGGGCGGCGGAAGCGTTGTGGCGGCAGCACTGATCTATGTGATTACCCAGACCAGCTACATGAACGCCCGCATCGAGTCCTGGCTCAATCCTCTCTCCGACTTGAAGGGAGACGGATACCAGCTGTGGCAGTCCCAAATTGCCATTGGCTCCGGCGGCTTGCTGGGGCTGGGGCTGGGCAACAGCCGACAGAAATACATGTTCCTTCCCGAGGAGCATAACGACTTTGTCTTTGCCATTGTCTGTGAGGAGCTGGGGCTCATTGGGGCCTGCCTCATCATCGTTCTCTTTGCGCTGCTCATCATCCGAGGCTATTGGCTGGCCCTCCACGCCCGGGACCGGTTTGGCAGCTTGCTCATCGTGGGCATCAACACCCAGCTGGCGGCCCAGGTGATCTTTAACATCGGCGTGGTCACAGGTGCGCTGCCCACCACCGGCATCTCGCTGCCCTTCTTCAGTTACGGCGGCACAGCTTTGGTGGTGCAGCTGGCAGAAGTGGGCATCATATTGGCGGTATCCAGGCAGATTGTGGCGCCCAAAGCGGAGTAGGAGGAGAGAGATGAAGGTACTGTTTACCTGTGGGGGCACGGCAGGACATGTCAACCCGGCCTTGGCGGTGGCCCAGACCTTTGAAACATATCACCCGGGGTGTCAGATTCTCTTTGTGGGGGCAGAGAAGGGGATGGAGAAACGTCTGGTGGAACAGGCGGGCTATCCCATTCGCTGTGTGAAGGTGTCCACCTTTGAGCGCAATTTGAGCTGGAAGGTGATTCGCCACAACTTCAAAAGCGTCTTTAAGGTGCCTGTGGGGCAATGGCAGGCCGCCCGGATTTTGCGCCAGTTCAAGCCGGATCTGGTGGTGGGCACCGGGGGCTATGCCTCCTTCCCCGCCGTGCGGGAGGCCACCCGATTGGGCATCCCCACCGCCATCCACGAGTCCAACGCCTATCCGGGGCTTACCACCCGGGTGCTGTCCAAGCGGGTGGACCTGATGATGGTGGGCTTTCCCGAGGCCGCGGAGTACTACTCCCATGCCAAGCAGGTGGCGGTGACCGGGACCCCGGTGCGGGGGGCCTTTTTCCGCCTGGATCGGAAGGAAGCCCGGCAGGAGCTGCGCCTCACCGATGACAAGCCCTTGGTGGTGTCCTTCTGGGGCTCCCAAGGTGCCCGGGACATGAATCGAATGACCGAGGACTTTGTGCAGCGTTGGGTGGAGCAGGGCAGGCCCTTCCACTACATCCACAGTGCGGGGCGGGACTACCAGGCCATGAGTGAGCGCCTGGCTGGGCGTGGGGTGTCTGTGACCCAGCAGGAGGTGCGTCCCTACATTGACAACATGCCCACCGTGATGGCTGCGGCAGACCTGGTGATCTGTCGGGCCGGTGCCTCCACCCTGGGAGAGCTCACCGCCATGGGCAAACCGGCGGTGCTGGTGCCCTCCCCCTATGTGGCGGCCAATCATCAGTTCAAAAACGCCAAGGTGCTGGCCGATCGGGGAGCCGCCCAACTGTTGGAGGAAAAAGCGTGCTCTGGAGACAAGTTGTATGACACGGCAGTGGAGCTGCTGTCCAGTCCCCAACGGCGGGACAGCATGAGCCGCGCTATGAAGGAACTGGCCACGCCCCGGGCGGCGGAGGACATCTACCAGGCGTTGATGAAGCTGCTTTAACCGAATTTCCCTCCCTTTCATAGAATGTTCCAAGGTAATGGAAAGGGAGGCGTTTGCATGAGCGTCATGTACATAGAAGGTGGAGTGCCCTTGGAAGGGGCGTGGCGGGTACAGGGAGCCAAAAACAGCGTGTTACCCATTCTGGCCGGGTGCCTGCTGACCAAAGAGCCGGTGACCATCTCCAACTGCCCCCGTCTGTCCGATGTGGATGCGGCGGTGGACATTCTCCACCATCTGGGCGCGACCTGCGTCTGGGAAGGGGAGACCCTGGTGGTGGATGCCGCAGGGGCCAACCACACCTGCATTGACCAGGGGCGGATGCGGGCCATGCGCTCCTCTATCATGTTTTTGGGGCCTTTGGTGGCCCGCATGGGGAAGGCAAAGGTCAGTTATCCCGGCGGGTGTGAATTGGGGCCCCGGCCCATCGACCTGCACTTAGAGGCATTGACGGCCCTGGGCTGTCAGGTGCACGAGGGGCAGGGAGAAATCCTCTGCCAGGGACGACCCCGGGGCGGAGTCATCCACCTGCGTTTCCCCAGCGTGGGGGCAACGGAAAACGCCATGCTGTGCGGGGTGGGAGCAGAGGGGGACACCACCATCCTCAACGCTGCCCGAGAGCCGGAGATTGTCCAGCTGCAGCAGTTCCTCAACACCTTGGGGGCCAAGGTGACAGGCGCTGGGGGGAGTGTCATTACCATCCGGGGAGGGTGCACGCTCCACGGAGGCCAGGTGTCCATCATCGGAGACCGTATTGTGGCCGCCACCCTTTTGGCGGGTGTGGCGGCGGCAGGCGGCGAGGTACAAGTGGACGGGGTGGACTGGCGGCATCTGTCCACGGTACTCCAGCTGTTGGAACAGGCGGGGTGCCAGGTACGCAGTGGGGTGGATCACATTTGGCTGCGCCGGGACCGTGGGGCGCCGCTGCGGGCCGTGCCCTCCATCGCCACCGCCCCCTATCCCGGGTTTCCCACCGATGCCCAGGCTCCCATCATGGCGGTCTTTGCCACCGCTCGAGGCACCACCTTTTTCCGGGAGACCATGTTCTCCAACCGCTTTGGCCATGTGGCTGGGCTGCACAAGATGGGAGCGGACATCACCATCCATGGCACCACAGCGTGGGTGCGTGGGGTACGCCGGCTCCATGGGGCGTCTGTCACCGCCACGGACCTGCGAGGCGGCGGAGCCCTGGCAGTGGCGGCGTTGGCTGCGGAGGGCCAGACGGTCTTGGACGGCCTGGAGCACATCGACCGGGGGTATGAAAGGCTGGAGAAGATGTTTGGGCACTTGGGAGCGAAAATGGAACGCAGATAATTTTACCAAAGAAGGTGATGAACATGGCGCGTGAGCGAAAACACCCGCCCCGAAAAAAGCGGCGGGGTCGGTTTCGATTCATCTATAAGCTACTCTCTCTGGTGATGGTGGCCGCCGCCCTTGTCACCGCTTGTGTCATATTCTTCCGGGTCAATGGCATCCATGTGGAGGGAAATTCCCACTACACGGCCCAGGACATCATTGCTGCCTCGGGGATTGAAATGGGAGACAATCTGGTGACCATGTGGGAGCCGGACATCAACGACCGCATTTGCGGACAGCTGCCCTATGTACAGCGGGTGGTGCTTCAGCGCACTCTGCCCGATCAAATCACCTTAAAGGTGGTGGAGCGCACGGTGGCGGCCACCATCACAGGAGAGGGAACCTCTTGGCTGCTCTCTGTGGATGGATATCTGCTGGAGCCTACCCAGCAGGTGCAGGGCATGGAAGTGGTGGGCTTGCAGGTGATAGAGCCCAAGGCGGGAACCGCCGTGCAGGTGCAGGAGGAGGATCAGTCCAAGGCCCGCGCACTCACCCAGCTGATGCCTGCGCTGGAGGAGGATGGGAAACTAGCACAGTGCACAAAAGTAGACTGTTCCGGGGTAGCTTCTTTGACGGTGACATATGGGGCACACCAGTTAAAATTCCCCCTCCATGGGGATTATCCCTACATGCTCCAGCTGCTGCAGGCCGCGCTGGACAGTGGACAGGTACCGGAGGGAGAGGCGCGCATCTTTGACTTTACAGTGGCAGACCGTGAGGTATATATGCAGAGGCCCAAAGCTACCCAATAAGTGCATCCATCCTCCGATCCTGTTTGGGACGGAGGATGGACTTTTCTTGGGGATAATCTGCTGAAACTTCCAAAAGGAATCGACAAAATTCCTCAAAAAAACTTTCATTTCACTATTGACCCCATGGGAAAAAAAAGCTAAAATAAAATACGATTGTAGTCTGGATCATTGCAGGCATTTACACAAACTGTTTTTGATATAGGAGGGTCATGTTTATGGCTTTTGTCATGGATTCTGCGGTAAAAAGTGGAGACACCCTGAAGGTGATCGGCGTTGGCGGCGGCGGCTGCAACGTGGTTAACCGCATGGTGCATGTGGGGATGCAAGGCGTGGAGTTCATTGCCGTGAACACCGACCGCCAGTGTTTGGCCTCTTCCGAGGCTCCTCAAAAGCTGCCCATCGGCGAGAAACTCACCGGGGGCAAGGGGGCGGGGGCCAACCCTGAGGTGGGCCGTGAGTCCGCCAAGGAGAGCAAGGATCAGATCTCCGCTCTGTTGGACAACACAGATATGGTGTTTGTCACCGCCGGTATGGGCGGCGGCACCGGCACCGGCGCTGCTCCTGTGGTGGCTGAGATTGCCAAGTCCCGGGGCATTCTCACCGTGGGTGTGGTCACAAAGCCCTTCAGCTTTGAGGGCCGCCGCCGTATGGATCAGGCCATGCGCGGCATCGAGGAGCTGCAGTCCAAGGTAGACTCTCTGGTTATCATTCCCAACGATCGTTTGCAGTATGCCACCGAGGAGAAGATTACCTTTGCCAACGCCTTCGCCATTGCCGACGACGTGCTGCGCCAGGCCGTGCAGTCCATCTCCGACCTGATCACCACCACTGGCCTCATTAACCTGGATTTTGCCGACGTCACGGCTGTCATGAAGGATGCAGGCCTGGCCCACATGGGTGTTGGCCGTGCCGCCGGCAAGAACCGCGCCGAGGAGGCCACCCGTCTGGCCATCAACAGCCCCCTGCTGGAGACCTCCATCCAGGGCGCCAAGGGCATCATTGTCAACATCACCGGTCCCATGGACATCGGCCTGGACGAGGTGGAAGTGGCCGCCGAGATGGTCAAGGAAGTGGCCGATCCCGATGCCCTGTTCATGATGGGTGCCGCTTTTGACGACTCCCTCCAGGATGAGATCCGGGTTACCGTGATTGCCACCGGCTTTGGCAGCGTGCTCAATCCCGCTCCTGGGAAGGAGAAGGAGGAGGAAGAAGTTACCGAGAAGGAGAAGGACCCCTTCGACGACATCTTCCAGATTTTCCACAACAAGTAATTGGTTGAACCGTGCCGCTGCTTTGCAGCGGCACGCATGCTATAGGAGGAATATCCATGACGGTACGGGGGCGGTTCGCGCCCAGCCCCAGTGGACGGATGCACCTGGGCAACCTATTGGCGGCTCTGCTGGCTTGGCTGGATGTGCGCAGCCAGGGGGGAATTATGGTGCTGCGCATCGAGGATTTGGACCCCCAGCGCTGTTCATTGAACAAGGCAGAACAGCTGGTGGAGGACCTGCAATGGCTGGGGCTGGACTGGGACGAGGGCGGCTTGGAGCCGGAGTATTGCCAGTCTCACCGCTCCCACCACTATCAGGTAGCTTTTGACCGATTAGAGGCTATGGGGCTTGTGTACCCCTGTTATTGTACCCGTGCAGAACGTCTGGCGGCCTCGGCCCCCCACGCCTCGGACGGTGCGGTGGTGTACAACCGCCGCTGTGCCCAGTTGACCCAGACCCAGCGGGACATGCTGGAGGCCCAGGGCCGCAGACCCGCCTTCCGGGTGCGGGTGCCGCACCAAACGGTGACGGTAGATGACGGCCACATGGGGCCATATACCCAGCAGCTGGACACCGATTGCGGGGACTTCATTGTTCGCCGCTCTGATGGGGTTTGGGCCTACCAGCTGGCGGTGGTGGTGGACGATGCCTTGATGGGGGTCAATCATGTGGTGCGGGGGTGCGATCTGCTCACCTCCACGCCTGCTCAGGCCTGGCTGCACCGCACTTTGGGCTACCAGCCGCCTGCGTTTTATCATCTGCCTCTGTTGGTGGATGCCCAGGGGAGGCGTCTGTCCAAGCGGGACCGGGACCTGGATCTGGGGGTTTTGCGGGAGAAATACACCCCCCAGGAACTGGTGGGGTGGCTGGGCTGGCTGGCTGGACTGCAAAAAGAGCCAAAAAGTGCCACACCCAGACAGCTGATTTCCCGGTTCCAATGGTCAAAAGTGCCGAAAAAGTCCATTGCCATCGGTTCAACTTGACACTCTTTTTTCCAGAGCGTAAAATGAAGCATAAATATAAAATTGGAGGAGTGGTAAAATGTCGCAGATTCAATACAATGACAAGTTTGTAAAAATGGGTCTGACCTTCGACGACGTGCTGCTGATCCCCGCTGAGAGCAATGTGCTCCCTGCGGACATTGATCTGCACACCCGTCTCACCCGCAAGATCACCCTGAATATCCCTGTGGTGAGTGCCGCCATGGATACGGTTACCGAGTCCCGCATGGCCATTGCCCTGGCCCGGGAAGGCGGTCTGGGCATCATCCACAAGAATATGTCCATTGGGGCTCAGGCTGAGCAGGTGGACATGGTCAAGCGCAGTGAAAACGGCGTCATCACCAACCCCTTCTTCCTCGGACCAGGCCACACGCTGGCTGAGGCGGACGAGCTGATGGCCAAGTACCGCATTTCCGGCGTGCCCATCTGCGACAATGGCAAGCTCATCGGTATCATCACCAACCGTGATATGAAGTTTGAGACCGATATGTCCCAGCTCATCGACAATGTGATGACCAAGGACAACCTGGTCACCGCTCCCGAGGGCACCACGCTCCAGGAGGCCCGTGAAATTCTCCGCCGCTACAAGATTGAGAAGCTGCCCATCGTGGACAGCGAGAACCACCTCAAGGGCCTCATCACCATCAAGGACATTGACAAGGCCCAGGTCTATCCCAACTCTGCCCGTGACGAGAAGGGCCGCTTGATGGTGGGTGCCGCCATTGGCGTCACTGCCGACGTGCTGGAGCGTGTGGCGGCTCTGGTGGAAGCCGGTGCGGACGTTTTGTGCCTGGATTCCGCCCACGGCCACTCCCAGAACATTCTCAACTGCGTCAAGCGCATCAAGAGCCTGTACCCCGACGTGCAGCTCATCGCCGGCAACGTGGCCACGGCCGATGGCACGCGGGCTCTCATTGAGGCCGGTGCCGACTGCGTGAAGATCGGCATTGGCCCCGGCTCCATCTGCACCACCCGTGTGGTGGCCGGTATCGGCGTGCCTCAGATTACCGCGGTGTACGACGCTGCCCGTGTGGCTGCGGAGTATGACGTGCCCATCATCGCCGACGGCGGCATCAAGTTCTCCGGCGACATTGCCAAGGCCATTGCCGCTGGCGGCAACGTGGTGATGCTGGGCTCTCTGCTGGCTGGCTGTGAGGAGTCTCCCGGGGACACCGAGGTGTACCAGGGCCGTCAGTTCAAGGTCTACCGCGGCATGGGCTCTCTGGGTGCCATGGCCTGCGGCTCCAAGGACCGCTACTTCCAGCAGAATAACAAGAAGCTGGTGCCCGAAGGCGTGGAAGGCCGTGTGCCTTACAAGGGACCTGTGGCCGACACCATCTATCAGATGATGGGTGGTCTGCGGGCCGGCATGGGCTACTGCGGCTGCGCCACCATCGACGAGCTGCGCTCCAAGGCCCAGTTCACCCAGATCACCGCCGCTGGTCTGCGGGAGTCTCATCCCCACGACATCTACATCACCAAGGAAGCTCCCAACTACACCGTCAACCCCCAATAAGATCTTGTGGTCTGCCACAGAGGGAAATCCTCTGTGGCAGATTTTTTGTTGCATTGTGGGGAAATAACCAATATAATGGGGAAAAAGGAGGGATAAAGTTGCAGGACCAGATATTGGAGCAGGAGAGGGAGACGGAAGAGGAAATTGTCGGTGAGCCGGAGGCTGTGCCCACCTTGGACCCGCCGGAGGGGGCGACCGAAGAGGAGCCTTTGAGTAGCCCAAAGCCAGTGAAACCGCGCAGAAAACGGCCCTGGGGCTGGCCTGTGGTGGCATTGGCACTGTGCGTGGGAGTGCTGTGTGGGGCCGTGCCCACCGGCCTGTATTTCACCGCCAAGCTGGAGCGGCTCCAGACCCGAATGGAGGAGACCACTGTGGCCAAAAGTACCATCCGGGATTTGGTGTACCAGTACGGCCTGACCACCACCTTTATCCAGCAGATGTTTCCCCAGGATTATGTGTATGTGGGGGAGCATGGCATCGCCATCGAACCCATGAACGAGGCTCTGACCCGGCACAGCTATGACTGGAGCGGGTTGGGGGAGGAGGAAAACGGGCGTTACACCTACACGGCTCCAGACGGAACCCAGGCCTTGGTGGGGGTGGATGTGTCCACTTTCTCCGGCACCATCGACTGGGCGGAGGTGAAGGCGGATGGCATTTCCTTTGCCATGGTGCGCCTGGGCTTCCGGGGCTATGGGGAGTCGGGCAAGTTGGTGCTGGATGACCAGTATCTTGCCAACATCCAGGGAGCCACAGAGGCGGGACTGGATGTGGGGGTGTACTTTTTCTCCCAGGCCATCACCGTGGAGGAGGCCGAGCAGGAGGCCGCATATGTCATCAGTGCTTTGGAGGGCTACTCCATCACCTACCCTGTGGTCTTTGATTTGGAGAAAATCGGCTATGACATTGCCCGCACCGACGATCTGAGTGTGGAAATGGCCACTCAGGTTACCCAGGCTTTCTGTGAGCGGGTGGCCCAGGCGGGCTACCATCCTATGATATACGGCAATGTGGCATGGCTCATGGACCGCATTGATCTGACCCAGTTGACCGAGTATGACTTGTGGCTGGCGCAGTACCAGAAAACACCCACCTTCCCCTACCAGTTCCGCATGTGGCAGTATACCAACAAGGGCACAGTGGCAGGGATTGAGGGAAGCGTGGACATGAATCTGCTGCTGACCCCGTTTTCTCAAGAGACCGCTACGCCGTAAAAGAGGCTGCGAACACCCATCAGAGCAGGGCTGTGCCTGTCTGATGGGTGTTTTTTTGTGGCGTGGCCACACAGGCTGTGATAGAATAAGGAAAAAATCAAGGAAGGAGTGAGAGGAATTGCTCACCCTATTGTATGCCCGGGCCGGGCAGGAAATACGTACCGAATTACTGGAGCGGCTGGGAAGGTCCCCGGCCTCCCGCCGTCTGCTTCTGGTGCCGGAGCAGTACTCCCACGAGAGCGAACGGGCCATGTGCCAGGTGCTGGGCAATGGGGCCTCCCGCACCTGCGAGGTGCTCTCCTTTACCCGCCTGGCCGGTCGTCTGCGGGAGGTGGCGGGGGGCGGAGCCGCTCCGGTGCTGGACGGGGGCGGGCGGATGCTGCTGATGTACGCCGCCCTGCGCCAGTGTGCGCCTCAACTGCGTGTGTATCGCTCCCCCTCCCGAAAGCCCGCGTTTCTCACCCATGTGCTGGCCACCATCGACGAGTGCAAGAGCTGCTGTGTGCTGCCCCAGCAGCTTTTGGAGGCCGGGGAAGAGCTGGGCGGTCAGCAGGGAGACAAGTGGCGGGACATCGGCCTGTTGTACGCCACCTATGAGGCCCTGGCGGCGCAGGCAGCCGCCGACCCCCGCAGCCGGTTGGATGTCCTCTGCCAGCAGCTGGAGGAGACGGGTTGGGCCGGGGGCAAGGAAATTGCCGTGTTCGGCTTCACCAACTTCACCCCCCAGGAGGAGCGGGTGCTGGAAAAGCTCATGGCCCGGGCCCATGTCACCGTGGCCCTGGTGTGTGATGGGGACCACGACCCAGAGGGCATCTTCGAGCCTGCTCTGCGGGCGGCCTCCCGGCTCAAACGTCTGGCCCGTCAGGGGGGAAGTGGGGTGGAGGAACACACCCTCCGCCGCCCCAACCCCTGCCACCCGGCCCTGGCCTGGATGGAGGGAAATCTGTATGGCCCCCTGCCCCAGCCCTGGCAGGAGGAATGTCCCGTGACCCTGGCCCAGGCCACCACCCCCCGACAGGAAGTGGAGTGGGCGGCCAGTGAAATTGTGGCCCTGCTGCGCACCGGAAAGGTGCGCGGTCGGGACATTGTGGTGTGTCCCCGGCGGCTGGAAGGGTACGGGGAACTGGTGGAGAGTGTCTTTGCCCAGTACGGTCTCCCGGTGTATTTCAGCGGCATGGAGGACGTGCTGCGCCACCCGGTGCTGGCCCTGGTCACGTCCGCCCTAGCTGCCGCGGCCCAGGACTACCCTTATGAGGAGTTGTTCCGCTACCTGAAAACCGACCTCACCGGGCTGACCCGGGACCAGCGGGACACCTTGGAAAATTACGTCCTCACCTGGAACATCAAGGGGAGCCTTTGGACGAGAAAAAAGCCGTGGAACATGCACCCCCAGGGGTATGGTCTGACCTTTTCGGAGGAGGACACCGCCCTGGTGGCGGAGTTGGATGCTTTGCGCCGTCAGGTGATTGCCCCTCTGGAGCGGATGCGAAAATGCCCCGACCAGACGGGAGCGGGGCGGGCTCAGGCCCTCTACCAACTGCTGGAGGACATCGACCTGCCCCAGCGGCTGGGGGAGCGGGCGGCGAACCTGGAGCAGCGGGGAGACTTGAACACCGCCGCCCAGTACCGCCAGCTGTGGGACATTGTGGTGGGGGGGCTGGAGCAGTGCGCCCTGCTGCTGGGGGATACCCAGCTGGAAATGGAGGAGTTTGCCCGCCTCTTTGCCCTGGTGCTCAGCCAGTACGACGTGGGGGCCATTCCCGTCTCCCTGGACCGGATTACCCTGGGGGAGGCCCCCCGTATGGCCCACAAGGAGTGCAAATACCTCTTCTTCCTGGGGGCGGACTCCACCGCCATTCCCAGCTGCGCCCCGGCGGCGGGGCTGTTTTCCGACCAGGACCGGGATGCCCTGGCCGCCCTGGAGGTGGAGCTGGCCTCCCGCCAGGAGGAGCAGCTGCGCAGAGAATTGACCATTGTCTACGAGACCTGTGCCCGGCCCACGGGTGGGCTGTATGTCAGCTATGCCCAACAGGACGGGGCGGGGCAGGAGCGGGGCCCCAGCTTCCTCTACGAGCGGCTGGCCCAGCTCTTTCCAACGGCCCGGCGGGGAGACCCCGCCCATGTGGCGTGCCGCTTGGCCGCCCCCAGCCCCGCCCTGGAGGCGGCAGGCCGGGTGGGGCCGGTGCGCCGGGTGTTGGCCCAGCTGCCCGAAATGGCGGGGCGGGTGCAGCGGCTCCAAGAGGCGGGACAGTGGCGGCGGGGCCGCCTGTCTCCCCAGGGGGTGCGCACCCTGTACGGCAAGGCGGTGCCCATGTCTGCCACCCGGCTGGATTTGTACCAGTCCTGCCACTTCTGCCACTTCCTCCGCTTCGGGCTCAAGGCCCAGCCCCGGAAGCGGGCCAAGTTCGCCCCCTCCGACTACGGCACCTTTGTCCATGCGGTGCTGGAGGAAGTCTTGGCTCAGCACCCGGCCCCGGAACAGTGCCGCGCCCTGGCGAAGGAGGCGGCAGACCGGTATGAGGTGGAGGTGCTCCAGGGCTTGGAGGACGAGAGCGCCCGGTTCCGCTGGCTCTTCGCCCGGATGAAGGGGGCGGTGCTCACGGTGGTGGACAGCGTGGCCGGAGAACTGGCCACCTCCCAGTTTGTCCCCGTGTGGCTGGAGCTGGGCTTTGGCCGGGGCGAACAGCTGCCCCCCGTAGAGGCGGAGCAGGACGGGATGACCCTGCGCCTGTCCGGGTTTGTGGACCGGGTGGACAGCTGGGAACATCAGGGGAAACGCTACCTGCGGGTGGTGGACTATAAGACCGGCAAGAAAGCCTTTGACTTTGCGGATGTGGAGGACGGGCGGGGCTTGCAAATGCTCCTCTACCTCTTCGCCCTCAGCCGCAACGGCGAGGCGCTCTTTGGCGATCAGCAGCTGGTTCCCGCCGGGGTGCTGTACGTCCCCGCCCGCACTGCCCTGGTGGACGGCAACCGCAACACCGACCCACAGGAAGTGGCTCAGGAGCAGGAAAAGCAGCTGCGCCGCCAGGGACTGGTGCTGGATGACCCGGAGGTCATCGACGCCATGGAGCAGCCCCAGGGCGGGAAATACCGCTATCTGCCCTTAAACTCCCGCAACCGGGACTGTCTGGTCAATGAGACGCAAATGCAGGAGCTGGACGAGTACGTCACCCAAGTGCTCAGAGAGGCCGCCAGCCAGGTGGCAGTGGGCAACATTGACGCCGACCCCTATTGGCGGGATGCCCAGCACAACGCCTGCCAGTGGTGTGAGTTCCGTGCGGCCTGTCACTTTGAGGAGTGCCTGGGGGACACCCTGCGGCGGAGACGAGGCAAGCGGGCCTTGGAGTTCTGGCAGTGGATGGAAGATCGCATGAGAGGTGAGAAGGATGGCAATTGAACTGACCCGAGAGCAGCAGGCGGTGGTGGATAACCGGGGAGGCGACCTGTTGGTGTCCGCCGCCGCTGGGTCTGGCAAGACCCGGGTGCTGGTGGAGCGGCTGATGCAGCGGGTGGAGCAGGGGGAGGACGTGGACCGGTTTCTGGTCATCACCTTCACCAACGCCGCCGCGGCGGAGCTGCGAGACCGCATTGCCGCCGCCCTCCACCATCGTCTGGCCCAACAGCCCCAAAACCGGCACCTGCGCCGCAACGCCACCCTGGTCTATCAGGCCCAGATCTGCACCATCGACGCCTTCTGCCTGGATTTTCTCCGGCAGTGGGGACACTTGGCGGGGCTGGACCCGGATTTCCGCCTGTGCGACCAGGGCACCGGGGAACAGCTGCGCCAGCAGGCCCTGGAGGAGGTGCTGGAGCGGCGGTATGCAAACATCGAACATGACCCGGGCTTCCAGGCCCTGGCCGACAGCATGGCCGGGGATCGGGATGACCAGACCCTGGAGTCGGTGATTCTGGACATCCACGCCAAGGTACAAAGTCAGGCCAGCCCTCTGGACTGGCTCATGGAGCGGCGGCAGGATTTCGCCCTGGAGGGGGCAACGGCCCCCCAGGACACCCCTTGGGGTAAACTGCTGTTGGCCGACAGCCGGGAGCTGGCCCAATACTGGGCGGAAACCCTGCAAGGGGTCATAGAGGAGCTGGCCGACGACCCCGTTTTGTCCAACAACTATGGGGGTACCCTTGCTGCCACCATCTGTGGCTTGGAGCGGGTGGCCTCTGCCCAGGACTGGGATGAGATGGCCCAGGCGGTGGACACCGTGACCTTTGAACGCCCCAAGGCCAAGCGGGGGGCGTGCGACGAGGCGTTAAAGGAGCGGGCCAAGGGATTGCGGGACAGCTGCAAAAAGCAGCTGGAGAAGCTGAAACAGCGGTTCCAAGTCACCGGAGCGGAGGCCATGGAGGACTTGCGGGCCATTGCCCCGGCCATGACCACCCTGTTGGAGGTGGTGGCGGAGTTTGACCAGGCCTTTGTGGCCTGGAAGGGCCGCCATCGACTCATCGACTTTGCCGACGGGGAACACCTCACCGCCGCTCTGCTCACCGACGGGGAAGGCAACCCTTCGGAGTTGGCCCGTCAGTGGCAGCAGCGGTATGTGGAGATCATGGTGGACGAGTACCAGGACACCAATGGGGTGCAAAACGCCATTTTCAATGCCCTCTCCCGGGGAGATAACCTGTTTTTGGTGGGGGACGTGAAGCAGTCCATCTACCGCTTCCGCCTGGCAGACCCCACCATCTTTTTGGAGAAATACCACCGCTTTGCCCTCTGGGAGGAGGCAGAGCCGGGGGAGGGGCGCACCATCCCCCTCTCCCACAACTTTCGTTCCCGCCCCGAGGTGCTGGACGCCACCAACTTCATCTTTCGCAATGTTATGACCCAGTCGGTGGGAGAACTGGACTACTCAGAAGATCAAGCCCTGCGCCACGGACGGCAGGATTTGCAGCCGGATGGGCGGTATGCCACCGAGCTGTGCTGTGTGGACTTGTCCCCGCTGGGGGAGCAGGAGGACAAGGTGAATAAAGACTTGGTGCAGGCCCGGCTGGTGGCCAAACGGATGAAAGAAATGCTGGACGACCGCCTGCCCGTGGGGGACCGCCCGGTGCGCCCGGAGGACATGGTGATTTTGCTCCGCTCCCCCGGCTCCACCCTGCGCTGGTATGCCGCCGCCCTGGACGAGGTGGGCATCCCCTGGAGTGCGGAAGGGGGGCGGGAGTTCTTCGGCACCACCGAGATTTCCGTGGCCATTTCCCTCCTGCAAGTGGTGGACAACCCCCGGCAGGACGTGCCTTTGCTGGCGGTGCTGCGCTCCCCGGTGTTTGGCTTTACCCCCGACCGCCTGGCACAGCTGCGGGCCTCCTGCACCGGCTGTGTGTATGAGGCGGTGGAGGCGGGGGCGCAGCGAGGGGAGCAGGACTGTGTGGACTGGCTGACCTTGTTGGGTCAGCTGCGCAGCCTGGCGGCGGAGGAGAGCAGCCACAAGCTGCTGTGGTACATCTACCAGCGCACCGACCTGCCCGCCATCTTTGCCGCCATGCCTGAGGGCGGGGCCAGAAGGGCAAATCTCATGGCCCTGTACGAAGAGGCCCGCCGCTTTGAATCGGGGGGACACCGGGGCCTGATGGCCTTCCTCCTCCACCTCTCCCGGCTGGCAGACAACGGCCTGCCTGTCCCCGTGGAGGGGGAGAGTGTGGGGGGCGTGCGCATTTTGTCCATCCACCGCTCCAAGGGGCTGGAGTTCCCGGTGGTGTTCCTGTGTGGATTGGAGCACCAATTCAACACCGAGGACACCCGATCCACCATCCTCTTTCATCCCGAGTTGGGCCTTGGCCCCAAGCGGGTGGACCGCGGGCGGATGCTGCGCTATTCCACCATCGCCCGGGATGGGGTGGCCCTGCGCCTGAGCCAGCAGCTCATTGCCGAGGAGATGCGCCTTTTGTATGTGGCCATGACCCGGGCGGAGCACAAGCTGGTGATGTTCGTCAGCGTCAACGGCAGAACCCTGAACCTGGAGAAGCTGGCGGCCCAGGCCCAGTGCCCACCGCCGCCCCGCCAGGTGGCACAGGCCACCTCCATGGGCCACTGGATTCTCACCCCTGCCCTGTGCCGGGAGGACAGCCAGCCCCTGTGGGATGAGATGGGGCTGCAACGCCCGTGCAGCGCTCCTCAGCAGGGGTATCGCTGGGACATCCGACTGCTCACGCCCACCACGGCAGACGAGGGAAGGGTGGAGGATGGAGTAACCGAGGAAGCGTTGGACGGGGTGGAGTTGCCCCAGGGGTGGCAGGATGCCCTGGTTTGGCATTACCCCCACGACGTGTCCGCCCAGATGCCCTCCAAGCTCACTGCCACCCAGCTCAAGGGCCGGGACAAGGACGCGGAGGCGGCGGAGAACGGGGTGGAGTACGCCCCTGCCAAGCCCACGGTGACCTTGCGCCGCCCGGTGTTTCAAGGCCAAAAGCCTTTGACGCCCGCCCAGCAGGGCACTGCCCTGCACATGGTCATGCAGTATCTGGACTTTTCCTGTACCCGCACCCTGGAACAGGTGGAGGGGGAGATTGCCCGGCTGGTCTCCCAGCAGTTCATCACCCCCCAGCAGGGGGAGGCGGTGCAGGCACAGCGGGTGTTGGACTTCTTCCAATCCCCCCTGGGCCAGCGGCTGGTGGAGTCCCCCCAGATGGAGCGGGAATTCAAGTTCTCCATGCTGGTGCCGGCGGCCGACTACTATCCCATTGCTGAGGAAGGGGAGCAGGTGCTGCTCCAGGGCGTGGTGGACTGCTGGTTTGTGGAGGCGGACGGCACGGTGACGGTGCTGGACTTCAAAACCGACCGGGTCACAGCCCAAAGCGTGGAGGAGCGCGCCAAGGAGTACCGTCCCCAGCTGGAGGCCTACAGCCGGGCACTTTCCCAGGCTTTGGAGCGTCCTGTGGGCCGGTGTGTGCTGTGGTTCTTTGCCCTGGGCCAGGAAATCAGCTGGAACATAAAATAATTTGAAAAAACCCTTGCTTTTTCTTGACAGGCGTGGTAAGATACATGTTGCGTTTACATGGAGTTATTACGCTCCTGGACTTATTTTGAAATGAAAGAGGTGAATTCCATGAAGGAAGGCATCCATCCCAACTATCAGCAGACCACTATTACTTGCGCCTGTGGCAACGTGATCGAGACTGGTTCTACTAAGAAGGACATTAAGGTGGAAGTCTGCTCCAAGTGTCACCCCTTCTACACCGGTAAGCAGAAGATGGTGGACACCGGCGGACGTGTCAGCCGCTTCAACAAGAAGTTCGGTTTGGGCTAATCTTATGGTTTCTTTCAAGGAGACGTTGCAGTGTGCAACGTCTCCTTGTCTTTTTATGCAAAGGTGCATATAATGAAACTATCAAAGATACAAGGAGGCTACCATCATGTTGAAAAAAGTGGAACCCAAGGAGTTGGACTTTAACGTCTTTTCCGCCATTGGTGACCAGTGGATGCTCATTACCGCCGGGGACAAGGAGGACTGCAACACCATGACCGCCTCCTGGGGTGGCCTGGGCATCCTGTGGGGCAGCCCCATTGCCATTGCCTATATCCGGCCCCAGCGGTACACCAAGGAATTTGTGGACCGTGAGGAGTATTTCACCCTTTCTTTCTTTGGCCCTGAGTACCGTCCTCAGCTGGCCCTGTGCGGGTCCAAGAGCGGCAGAGATGTGGACAAGGTGGCAGAGTGCGGCTTCACCGTGGCCACAGCAGCGGGGGACGCCCCGTATTTTGAAGAAGCGGACATGGTGCTGGTGTGCCGCAAGCGCATGGCCCAGCGCATGAATCCCTCCTACATCCCGGAGGACGTGCGGGAGAAGTGGTACCCGGAGGGAGATTACCACACCATGTACATCGGGGAGATTGTGGAGGCCCTGGTCAAACACCATTGAACGGACACCATGTGCCCGTTCAATGGTGGAGTGTTGCAGCCCACTGCGCGCAAGGCTTGCCCAAAGGACGGGCAAGCCTCACACTTGTGGGCTGAGAAGTGTTTTTCCCGATGCGCATGTCCTCGGGAAAAACGGGATTTCAATTGATTTCCCCGCCTGGGGGCGGGGAAACTCTGCCGAGGGCACGGTCCGAGCAAGACGAATGTTAGAGGAGTTTCTATGTTCGAAGATACACAAGTAAAAGAAATCAACCGAGCCATCCTGGTGGGGCTCAACGCTCCCAGCCTCACCAGGGAGGAGAACGCCACCGAGGAGACCCTGGAGGAGCTGGCGGCTCTGTTGGACACTGCTGGGGGCACCTGCCTGGGCACCGTGCTGCAAAATCGGCCCAACCCGGAGCCCCGCACCTTCATCGGCGAGGGCAAAACCGCCGAAATCAAGGAGCTGGTGGGGACTCTGGGGGCGGACATTGTCATCTTTGACAACCCCCTCTCGCCCTCTCAGCAGCGGGTGCTCACCGAGGAGCTGGGGGTGACGGTGATGGACCGGGCCGCCCTCATTCTGGACATCTTCGCCAAGCGGGCCCGCACCAGCGAGGGCCGTTTGCAGGTGGAGCTGGCCCAGTACAAGTAGCTATTGCCCCGCCTGACCGGCATGTGGAAGCACCTGGAGCGGCAGGAGGGTGCCATCGGTACCCGTGGCCCTGGTGAGACCCAGCTGGAGAGCGACCGCCGCCACATCCACCGGAAAATTGCCAAGCTGGAGGATGAGCTCAAGGACGTGCGCCGGGTGCGGGCCACCCAGCGGGAGCGCCGGGAGAAAAACGAGGTGCCGGTGGTGGCCATCGTGGGCTACACCAACGCCGGAAAGTCCACCT
>CALXDO010000012.1 GCA_944387075.1 uncultured Oscillospiraceae bacterium
TGATAGGAGGGCAATACCATGAGCGAAGAAAAGAATCTGTACACCTTTGAAAATCCTGAGTACCGCAAGACCTATTGGCACACCTGTTCCCATGTGCTGGCCCAGGCCATGAAGCGGCTGCACCCCGAGGTGAAGCTGGCCATCGGCCCCGCCATCGAGAACGGCTTTTACTACGACTTTGACACCCCCCGCCCCTTTACCCCCGACGACCTCACGGAGCTGGAAGGGGAGATGCGCAAGATCTGCAAGGAGAAGGAGAAACTGGAGCGGTTTGAGCTGCCCCGGGCCGAGGCCCTGGCCCTGATGGAGGAGAAAGAGGAGCCCTACAAGGTGGAGCTCATCGACGACCTGCCCGAGGATGCGGTCATCTCCTTCTACAAGCAGGGAGAGTTTGTGGATCTGTGCGCCGGTCCCCACCTGGACTCCACCGGACGTATCAAGGGCAACGCCATCAAGCTGACCTCTGCCACCGGTGCCTATTGGCGGGGCGACTCCAACCGCAAGATGCTCCAGCGCATCTACGGTGTGGCCTTCCCCAAGAAGGACGAGCTGGACGCCTATCTGGAGCAGCAGGCCGAGGCCCTGAAGCGGGACCACAACAAGCTGGGCCGGGAACTGGAGTACTTCACCACCGTGGACGTCATCGGCCAGGGCCTGCCCGTGCTGCTGCCCAAGGGTGCCCGTGTCATCCAGCTGCTCCAGCGTTGGATTGAGGACACCGAGCAGAAGCGGGGCTACCTGCTGACCAAGACCCCCCTGATGGCCAAGCGAGACCTCTATAAGATTTCCGGCCACTGGGATCACTACCTGGATGGCATGTTCATCCTGGGCGATCCCTACGACGAGACCAAGGAGTGCTTCGCTCTGCGTCCCATGACCTGCCCCTTCCAGTATCAAGTTTACCTCAACCGCCAGCGTTCCTACCGGGAGCTGCCCATGCGCCTGGGTGAGACGTCCACTCTGTTCCGCAATGAGGACTCCGGCGAGATGCACGGCCTCATCCGTGTGCGCCAGTTCACCATTTCTGAGGGCCACATTGTGCTGCGTCCCGATCAGCTGGAGGACGAGTTCCGGGGCTGCTTCGAGCTGGCCAACTACTGCATGGAAACCCTGGGCCTGAAAGAGGACTGCACCTTCCGCTTCTCCCAGTGGGATCCCGCCAACCCCAACAACAAATACGAGGGCACCGCAGAGCAGTGGGAGCACGCGCAGGGCGTCATGAAGACCATTCTGGACGATCTGGGCATCGACTACGAGGTGGGGGTGGACGAGGCCGCCTTCTATGGACCCAAGCTGGACATCCAGTGCAAGAACGTATTCGGTAAGGAAGATACCCTCATCACCATCCAGATTGACATGCTGCTGGCCGAGAAGTTCGGCATGGAGTATGTGGACGCCGACGGCTCCAAGAAAACCCCCTATATCATCCATCGCACCTCCATGGGCTGCTACGAGCGCACCCTGGCCCTGCTCATTGAGAAGTACGCCGGTGCTCTGCCTACCTGGATGGCCCCGGAGCAGGTGCGCTTCCTCCCCGTCACCGACCGTGCCGCCGACTACTGCGCCGACCTGGCTCGGCAGCTGGAGGACAAGGGCTTCCGGGTGGACGTGGACTACCGCAACGAGAAGATCGGCAAGAAGATCCGGGAGGCCCAGATGGACAAGGTGCCCTATATGCTGGTCATTGGCGACCGGGATATGGAGAATGGCACCGTCTCTCCCCGTCACCGCTCCGACGGCGACCTGGGGGCCATGCCCTTTGACGAGTTTGTGGCTCTGCTCACCGATGTGGTGGGGACCAAGGCCAAGAAGTAACACATGAATGTAAAACTGACCATTCAGTACGACGGCACACGCTACGACGGCTGGCAGCGTCAGGGCAACACCGACAACACCCTCCAGGGCCGCCTGGAGGGTGTGTTGTCCCGTATGGTGGGCAGTTCCGTGGAAATCCAGGGGGCAGGGCGCACCGACGCCGGAGTCCATGCCCGGGGTCAGGTGGCCAGCGTCCATCTGCCCCAGGGCTACACCCCTGGGGAAATCCAGGACTACCTCAACCGCTACCTCCCCGAGGATGTGGCGGTGGTGGACGTGGTGGAAGTGGGGGAGCGGTTTCACGCCCGCCTGTCCGCCAAGGGCAAGGAGTACCGCTATCACATCCGCATGGGCACCGTACCCGACGTGTTCGCCCGGAAGTACCAGTACCGGGTGGAGGAGCCTCTGGACATCCCCGCCATGGAGCGGGCGGCCCAGTTGCTCACCGGCAAGCACGACTTTCGCTCTTTTTGTGGAAACCGCCGCTTCAAAAAGTCCACGGTGCGGGAAGTTTTCCACATTGGGATAGAGGTGTGTGGAAAAAATTTGACCCTCGTCTACCGAGGGGACGGCTTCCTGTACAACATGGTGCGGATTTTAACCGGCACCCTGTTGGAGGTGGGGCTGGGAGCGCGCACCCCGGAGAGTATGGTGGAGATTTTAGAGGCCCGGGAGCGCACCGCGGCGGGCAAGACCGCCCCGGCCCAGGGCCTGGTGCTGCAAGAGGTATATTACTAGAAAACGGCTGACGGAATCATCCGTCAGCCGTTTTCTTTGGAAAAAGGACCCCATTACAGGGGGAGTATCCACGCCAACCCCGATAGCTGCAGCGCACACACCAGGGCGGCTGCAAGGGGGAATTTCAATTTGGCAGACACCACTTCCACCACGGTGGTTGCCAAACAGGCCAGAAGTCCCCACAAAGCCAGGGTCAGGGCCAGCACGCCCCACAGGGGGAGAAGGTCGGGCAGGGTGGCAAATCGAGTTAAACTGTTGGCTTGGGCGGTGAGCTCGGGCAGGCCGTAGTTTTGGTACACCACCACCATGTGGGGAAGAAAGGCAGCGGCGGTGCATGCCAGGGCAAAGAGCCAGGTAATCAGACGTTTGCGCCGGGCCACGTCCCCACGGGTTCCCGCCGTCTCAATGAGCACCCCCACGCCGGTTTCCCGCTCCATGGAAAAGAAGAAGGGGAGGCATAGAGACAGGCACAGCAGCAGCTTGGCCAAGTCCGTTCGGTTGGCATCCTGTCCCGATGCGTCGTACAACAGCTCATAGGGGGTGATGTAGACATACCGCTGCCCCGGCTCCAGGGACTCATATTGGGCTTTGGCCTGTTCCAGCGGTTCCCGGGCCTCCAGCTTCTGGGTCAACTCGTTGCGATACTGCTCCATCCAGGGGGATGTTTCGGAAGACGCCTGGAGCTGGGCCAGTTCCTCTTCGATTTGCTCCAGCTGTTCCTCTTGCTGGGTCAGATAGGCGTCCTTTTCCTCGCTGGGTGCACCGGAGAGCACAGAGCTGTACTGCCGGTAATACATCTCCTTGGTCCCCTGGGGCCCGGAGTAGTCTCGATAGGTCAGCACCTGCACGCCCACCAGAAGCAGGAGCACCAGAAGAGCGCCGTTGGAGAGCAGCAGCTTGTACCACTCATGGCGGATGGGGTGGACATGGCAGCCCAGAGACAGGGCAACAGGGGAGCGGCGTGCCGCTGTGACAGGGCTTCGGCGGACGAAGAGCACCCCAGCCCCGGCGATGCCCCCCACCAGCAGCACCAGACACATGCCCAGGGTGGCGTGGAGCCGAGCCACAGGGAGACCGAAGAAGTTGAGAAAGAGCAACCCGTCAAACAGGCGGGTGGTGTCCCCCAGGCCCAGCAAATTCAAACTCCTGGATAGATTGGAGGGCAGGGCGCCCAGCCCAAAGGAGAGCCCAAAGAGCAGCGCTGTCGCCACCAGGGAGGTGGAGGAGCGCAGGACATTGGCCAGCAGGGCGAACAGGCCAGCCAGGGCCAGCAGCCACAAAAGCTTCAGAAGGAAAAACAGGGCCAGAAAGCCCCCCACCGACAACAGATAGGGGCAGGCGGTGAGGCCGTACACCGACTGTACGGGGAGACTCAGATCTCCCAGGCCGTAGAGCCCAGCGGAGATGCCCAGGCAGGTGCCGTACAGCACCAGGGCGGGGAGAACCACCGCCGCCCCCAGGGCCAGGCTTTTTTTTCGGTACAGTGTCCCGTGCCCCCGCAGAGTGGGGTGGAGCAGGCACAGGGCGCCCTGTTCCCGCTCCTGGGCAAACAGAGCCAGAGCGGCGGCCAGGGCCAGCAGCACCCCAAAGACATCGGCCAGACGGTAGTCCAGCAGCACCTCTACGCCGGCGAAAAAGCACACCTGGGGCTGCACCTGGCGCACGGTCTCGTACACTGCGTTGGTCATTTGAAGGGAGCGGGTCTCAAAGTTGTCCCCTGTCCCAAACAGGCCGGTGCTCAGCTTGGCCCGGGCTTGGGCCTGGATCTGGGCGATGGTTTCCGGGAAGTCCTCCACGGCCTTCACCCGGGCCAGGGTGTGCTCCACCAGGGAAAACTCCTGATAGATGTCCCCGGTGAGCAGGGTGTCGTCGTAGATCTCCGTACCGGCCATACCGCGCTCAAACAGCTCGTCCCGCATCTCCTCCAACTCCTGGGCGCGGGAATAGAGCACTTGCATCTGGGCAAAGTCACCCCCTGTGTCGTGGTTATAGAACAGCCAGCCATTGACCAGACACAGCAGCAGGGCTAAAACCATGAGAATGCGGTTGCTCCACAGTTTTCCAAGTTCCCATTTCATAGGCCGCCCTCATCTCCAAAGGTGTGCAAATACACATCCTCCAAGGTGGGCTCTACGTTGTGGCAGGGGTAGGGAGGCGGGGCGTCGGCAATGAGCCGCACCGCCACGCCGCTGCCGCTGCGGCGCAGAGAGCTCACCAGTCCATATTGGCTCATCTGGTCCAGGTCTGTCTCTGGGATCTCCACATCCCACACCTGGCCTTCCATGGCCTGGCACAGGTTCTGAGGGGTGTCCTGGCACACCACCTCACCGTCCCCAATCAAAATCAGTTCCCGCGCGATATATTCCACGTCGGGCACCACATGGGTGGACAGCAGAACGATTTTGTGCAGCGCCACGCTGGCAATGAGATTTCGCACCACAATGCGCTGCCGGGGGTCCAGCCCCGCCGTGGGCTCATCCAGAACCAATATGTCCGGGTCGTCCAGCATGGCCTGGGCCAGGAGCAGCCGCTGCTTCATACCACCGGACAGGGCACGGGTGGGCTTTTTCCGTACATCTTCCAGGGCCAGCAGATGCAGGAGCTCTCCCACGCGCTCTTTGGTGCGAGCCTGGGACATGCCCCGCAGAGAGGCCATGTAGTACAAAAACCGCTCACAGGTGAAGCCGGGGTACAGGGTCTGCTGCTGGGGCATGTAGCCCAGCCGGGCGCGGAACCGGCGGCCCAGTTTGCCCACTTCCTCCCCATCCAGGAGAATTTGACCTTCGGTGGCGGGCAGATTCCCGGTGAGGATGTTCAAAAGAGTACTTTTTCCCGCTCCGTTGGGGCCCAGCAGACCATAAATGCCCTCTTTCAAGGTAAAGCTTACACCTCGTAGGGCCTGCTTGTCTCCATAATTTTTTTTCACGTTTTCAAAGCGCAGCTCCAGCTCACTCATATCAGTTCCCCTCCGTTTCCGAACAGGGCACAACATTCTCATGCCGCCCGGCGAAGTAATCCTCTTTGGAGAGTAACCCATCCTGCGGGCCATATGGACTGGTATACAATCCGTAGAGGTAATCCTGGCTCTCCCGTTGCGGCTGGAATGAGATGGAGCGTCCCTTTTCATCCAGGGCCATTTCATGGACTGAGCCGCCCACCAAAGGGGTATAGTAGGTGCGGGCAGAGGAGGTGGACTTGCCCAAAGTGTAAACGATCTGTCCGTCTACCATAAAATAGTCCAGCAAGGTCTCGTCTTCCACCACGGTGCGGCTCTCCCCAGAGGCCAGGTCGTAGCAATACAACACATGGTCGATGGCGTAGAGGATGGTGTCTCCGTACCGGGTCAGGCTGGGCATGGAGCTGTACCAGGGGGTTCCCTGCGTGACCAGCTGATAGTCGGTCATATCCGGGGTGTACGCCCGAATTTCGGAAATCCCGCTGTCATGTTGGGATAGGTAGGTGTTCAGATAAGCGTAGTAGTTTCCGTTGGGCTCCTGCTGGAGATATTCCTCCTGGCTGAGAGGAGGGACATCGTAGGTGTCTACGGCAACGAGCACCCGGTCCTCTCCCGCCCCCAAAAAGAGGAAGGGAACGCCGTCAAACAGGGTTTGTGTCGTTCCATCCTCCAGATTGACCTGAACCAGGACAGGCGCATCCACCGTATTGCCCTGCCATGCCAGCTGGCGGGTCAGATTCAGGTAGGCATAGCCGTGGGCCATGATACCTTCGGAGAAATAGTAGGTATCTCGGCGCAGTTCCGGGGCCAAATCACACACCTGGGTGAGTTGGAGGCTTTCCAGGTCGATTTTCCACAGCACCGCATGGTTTTTCTCCTCGGTGGATGCTACATACAAGTCTCCCCCATAGGATGCCAACAGTGAGGGAGTGTCGACGAGCCGGGCCGTACAGCTGTTGTCCCTGTGTTTGCAATCGATGTTTTCACACACAGGGACTTGCGTCTGGGCCGCTGGATCGCAGTAACTGAGGACTGTGTACTTATCGTAGAAGTAAAATCCTTTCCCGTCAGCAGATGAGGTCCAACTGGATTGGAGCCCTATGTTTTCGCTGGGTGGAACGGCATGCTGGGTTGTTTGTTCAGCTTGTTGGCATCCGTTGAGGGGGATGAGCAGAGCCAGGGAGAGCAGACCTGCACCTACCTTTGTTCTAAGCTGACATTTCATGATCTCAACGCCTTTCTGTGGAAGTTTCACACCATTGGGAAGCGCCTCCGGCATCAAGAGATGGGGATAATGTTCTCGTACCGCTCTGCGAAATAGTCTTCCTTGGTCATCAGGCACTCTTCGTCTTCATACAGGCCGTAAACATAGTCTTTGCATTCTCCAGCAACAGAGAGCGCGGCCACTTCGGTCTTGCCTTCGTTTTCCAGCTTTTCCACGGGGCCGCCCTGGAGGTCTGTCCGGTAGAATGTATAGTTGTACTGATCGTCTTGGATGGCATAGAAAATATGGCCAGCTATGATCAAAAAGTTTTTTAAAGTAGCCTCCTCCGCCACTTTGCGGCTCTCCCCGGTGGAGAGGTTGTAGACGTACAGAGCATTGTCCACGGCGTAGAGGGTGTTGTCTCCGTAGCTGCGAAGCGTCCAGGAGGGGCTGGCCCAAATGTTTCCCTTGGCGAGCACCTGGTAGTCGGACATGTCCCAGGTGTACTCCCGCAGTTCCACCCCGCCGCTGCCGTTCTCCTCCAGCTGGAGCTGGAGGTAGGTGTAGTAATTTCCGTCGGGATGCTGCTTGAGGTACTCCTCTTCACTGAGAGGCTGCACAGCAAAGGTCTCCACAGCCAGGAGCACCCGGTCCTCTTCCGCCCCCAGGAAGGTGACGGGGACATCTTCCACCAAGGTTTCCATGGTCCCGTCGGCCAGATTCACCCGAATGAGGGAGGATTCGCTAATCCACTGCTCGTCCCAAATCAGTTGGTGCTGTAACGTCAGGTAGGCATAGCCGTGGGACACATAGCCGGAGGAGAAGTAGTAATTCTCCTGATTGTTCTGAGGGGCGATGTCGCATAGCTTGGTGCGCTGGCTGGTCTTGGGGTCCACGTTCCACAGTACAGCATGGGTGTCATCTTCGATGGCGCTGACGTACCATGCATCGCCATAGGATGTAAAGCCCATACACTGATTGGACAGCCAGGCCTGGCAGGACTCGTCGGCGTGGGTGCAGCCACTCTGGGAGCACAGGGGCGTCCGGGTCTGGGTCTCCGGGTCGTAGTACTCCAGGATGTTCCACCCTGGCAGGTAAAATCCTTTCCCGTCCAGGGACGAATCCCAGGAGACGGCGGGGGGAGAGAAGGGCTGGTTTTCCTCTGGCGGGATGGCGTTGGTTGTCACCAAACCGCTCTCCTGAGCCCCAGGGGAAGAAGCCTGGGGCGTTTGGGCTGTTTGCAGGCACCCGCTGAGGGAGGCCAGCAGGGCCAGGGAGAGCAGACCTGCGCCCATGGTTTTTCTAAGATGCTGTCTCATGGTTTCATCGCCTTTCTGTGGGTACTGGGATGATGGGGGGAACATCCTGCATATCAGGAGATGGGGATGAGGTTTTCATACCGCTCAGCAAAATAATCCTCCTTGGTGAGAAGGCCTTTTTGATCTCCAAGTTTGCCGCCGTATAAGCCGTAGACATAATCTTTGTTCTCTCCGTCGGAGGAAAACACCACACCCTTCTGAAATCCCTCATTTTCCAAGGTGTGGATGGGGCCGCCTTGGACATGGGTATAGCGGGCAAAGAAACTCTCGTTTCGTACCAGGTAGATGATCTGACCATCGATGATCCAGAAGTTTCTCAGAACCGTTTCTTCTGTCACTTTGCGGCTCTCCCCGGTGGAGAGGTCGTAGACGTACAGAGCATTGTCCACCGCATAAAGGGTGTAGTCCCCATACTGGCAGAGGGAAGCGGAGGTACTCACCCACACGTTGCCCTTGGTGAGAGCCTGATAGCTGGACATATCCGAGGTGTACTCCCGCAATTCCACGCCGCCGCTGCCGTGTTCGGACAGCTGCATTTGCAAATAGATGTAGTAATTCCCGTCGGGGTGTTGCTTCAAATACTCCTCCTCGCTGAGAGGAGGTGCGGCGAAGGTCTCCACCGCCAGCAGCACCCGCTCTTCTCCTGCCCCCAGGAAGGTGACGGAGACGTCCTCCACCAGGGGTTCCACAGTTCCGTCGGCCAGATTGACCCGAATCAGGGAAGGTTCCTCAATCATCTGATCGTTCCAGGTCAATTGGTGCCTCAAATACAGATAGGCGTAGCCATGGGCCACATGACCGGAGGAAAAGTAGTAGCTCTCCGGATCGTTTTTGGGGGCAATGTCGCACAGCTTGGTGCGCTGGTGGGTTTGGGGGTCGATCTGCCACAATACGGCGTGCGTTCCTTCCTCCACCGTGAGCACATACCACTTATCTTGATAAGCGACAAAGCCTTGAATCTGGTTTCCCAGCCAGGCCTCACAGCTTTCACCGGAGTGGGAACAGCCGCTCTGGGAGCACAGGGGCATCCGGGTCTGGGTTTCCGGGTCGTAGTACTCCAGGATGTTCCACCCTGGCAGGTAAAATCCCTTTCCGTCTGGGGAGGAGAGCCAGGAGACATCAGCAGGGGAGAAGACACGATTGTCTTCAGGCGGGATAGCGTTGGCTGTCACCGAATCTTGCCCCTGGGCCCCAGGCGAGGAGGCTTGGGGGGTCTGAGTGGTTTTCAGACAGCCGGAGAGGGAGGTGAGCAAGGCTAGGGAGAGAAGGACGGATGTAATAGAATGGAGAATGCGTAGATTCATACGCACAACACCTTTCTGGGATTCATATCTTTCAAATATTGGGACAAGGTAGGGGAAGTGAGCTCTGTTTGCACTATGCCATTTCTTCTGGGCGTAATCACTTGGCCGTCCGGTAAATGGAGGAGGTCACATTGCGATCAGCCTCGAACAGGATGCGAGCATCCACTCTGGTATATTCGACGACTTGTTCTCTGCCTTTGGGACAGGAGACGATATCAGATGTGGAACCCATTATCATTGGGCTATACTTACGATAACCCCCGGTTGCTGTGACATAACCGTAATTTTTGGTGAGCCATTTACAGCTAAGATTATAATGGGTACGGGCCACGGCGGCCTGGGTAGAACAGGTGGATCGATAGCCGCCATAGCTGACCTCATTTTGCAGGATGGCACTGAAGGTGTATTTATAACCGCCAAACATAAATGTTCCGTGTTCCCCACCGTTATAGGTGCCTGCGAAAGCTGGGGCAGAGACACAGGTGAGGCAGAGGGCAGCCGCGGAAAGAGCGCACAGGATACGAGATGTTTTTTTTGTTTTCATGAAATGTTCCTCCTTCTGTAAGTAGATCATAGATCAAAATGAAATTTCTAAATCCATGCCATGGGACCCACCTCTTTCTGATGTAATTGGGTGCGTCTACTACATACATGTATCGGAGGAATGAAAATGTGACAGAGAAAACAAAAAATTTTTAAAAATTTATTTACTTAGGCGCTTGCACCACTGAGGTTTTCACCTCTCTGGTGTCATAATTTGTAGAGGTCCCTGCACAGATAGTGACAACGGCGTAGTAAGATACGGTGGGAATGCCTTTGTATGAATAGCGGTAAGAATATCTAGTGGTACTTTTAGAGGAGAGTAACCCGTTTGAGGTGCTCCCCCAAATGGTGGCCGCACGGTCTCCGCTGGTTCGGTAAATATCAATTTTTAGTGCGCCGATTTTAGGAAGGGAATTGGTTGCACGAACGGTGAAATTGATGATGACTTCGCCACTATCATTGCCCTGCAATATGTCAGCTTCGCATGAAATGATAGACTGGCTGGCCCAAGTCTGAGCCTGGGCTTTAACAGGACAGAGAAATATGATAGATAGGACAGCCACTAAAAAAAGAGATAGAGAGACTTTTTTCATTTGTTTCACCTGACATTCTGTGTGAAATATGATAGGTAATTACTTCCTAAGTATGGGAGCCAATACCACTAAAAAACCTCAAGACCATGTCTTCAGAGAGGTCACCAGACAAGGTGTATAGCACATTTTCATCTTGGCATACTGCCGTCATGAGGTCCAGATTGTGAAATAGATACACCGTTTTCCCGTTGGTTTGGTACTCCTGAACGGGACGATCGTCCTTTTCAAAGATGGGATTTCCTATATCCGCTGGATCAGTATAAATAGTAATAAAAAAATGAATGGTAGCACCATCGGAATTGTTCAGAGGAATATAATAATCGGTCCATGTTGTAAGTTCATCGACATCTATTTCCCCAACCGTATAGCCGTCCGGAATCCAGGTGGGTATCCATGCTGCATCCAATCCCGCAGATTCCAATTGCTCCTGATAGGGAACATACCAATCTGAAGTCGTTTGGTCTTCCTGCACCTTAAAATGAAAGGTTTCGTCCGTCCAGCGAGCTACGGCACCCAACACATCCACACCCCCCGCCTGGGCCACAAGCAGGCAGGAAAATAAAAAGGCAGCGGCCAGGAATACCCGCAGGGTGATGCGAAATACGTTGCTCCGTCTCTTGGGCCGGGTGGGGCCCTGAGCGGGCACCGCACGAGACAGCATGGCTTGAAACTGCTGGTAGGAGGCGTCCACATTTGGCGCCTCTGGCATGGGAGTTTTGGCATCCAGAGCGTCCAGATAGGCGTCGATGATTGCCTGGTCGTAGGTGTCCTCGGTCATCTCATCCAGAGCTTGCTCCATGGCCTGAGCCAGCTCCTCGGGGGAGAGCCGAGCCAGTTCCTGGGGATCGGGCATCCCGGTGGCCCGTACATCATTCTCAGCCATGTGCGCCTCCTTTCCCCACTCTCATCTGATTCATGTCATGAGGGGACGGTTTTGTGACATCTTTGAAAATATTTTTTTTCGATTTCTCCTCGAGGCTCATGAGAGCCCGACATTTTTTCAGCAGCCGGGACAGCCGGGCCCGGCAGGCCTCCGGGGAAATGCCCAGTCGCCGGGCCATCTCCCGGTGATCCAGCTCCAACTCGTATTTCCAGCTGAGCAGCTGTTGATCTTCTTGAGAGAGACCATCTGGAAGCGTCTCCCGGAAGGGCAAGCCAGCCTCCTGGGCCGGGAGCCAGGACACATCGTCCAGAGGGACTTCCGCCCGGTGGGCCATGCGCCTGCGCTCATTTTTTACCAGATGGTTTAGGGTCACCATCAGCCATCCACCGGGGTTGGGGTGCACCATTAGCTCTTTTTGCTGGGAAATGGCCAACAGGAAGGCCTTTTGTATCATATCTTGTGCATCTTCCTGGCTGCCGGTCAGGCGGAAGGCCACACGGTACAGGGTGGAATACTCCCGCCGGTACAGGTCTGACAGAAAGGATGTTTGGTCCTCCATCTGGTTCACCTCCATTTCCGTTGATAAAGTTTGGGCAAAACCCTAATGTGGTAGGACCCCTGTGATCTCAGGGGAAGAAAGAAAAAACCTCCTGGAATCGTTGGGACTCCAGGAGGTCTTGCTGGATGTTTCAATGTAGGGAAGTCCTGGGTTCGCGCGGGGTCAGGGCTTGGGTGCGGAGGTCTGCTTGGGGGCTGCGGCGGGATTGGGGGTGACGGAGTCAAACACCGTCTTGGCAGAGGCGCACAGGCCCGCCAGTCCCTGGATTTCGCTGGGAATGATGATCTTGGTGGCCCGGCCGTCGGCAGCTTTCTGGAAGGCCTCCAGGGCCTTGAGCTGGAGCACCTCGGAGTTGGGAGCGGCCTCGTTGAGCAGCTTCAACGCGTCGGCGGTGGCCTGCTGCACCTTCAAAATGGCCTCACTCTCAGCCTCGGCGGCCAGGATGCGGGCAGTCTTTTCTGCCTCGGCCTGCATAATCTTGGCCTGCTTGGCGGCATCGGCCCGGAGAATGGCGGACTGCTTTTCACCCTCAGCCACCAGAATCTGAGACTGCTTCTGGCCCTCGGCCTGGAGGATGGCTTCCCGGCGTTCCCGCTCAGCCCGCATCTGCTTTTCCATGGATTCCTGGATGTCCCGGGGAGGCATGATGTTCTTCAACTCCACCCGGTTGACCTTGATGCCCCAGGGGTCGGTGGCCTCGTCCAGAATGGAGCGCATCTGGGTGTTGATGTGGTCCCGGCTGGTGAGGGATTGGTCCAGTTCCAAATCGCCGATGATGTTACGCAGGGTGGTGGCGGTGAGGTTTTCAATGGCGCTCAGGGGCTGCTCCACGCCGTAAGTATACAGCTTGGGGTCGGTGATCTGGAAATAGAGCACGGTGTCAATCTGCATGGTGACGTTATCCTTGGTGATGACGGGCTGGGGGGCAAAGTCCACCACTTGCTCCTTCAAAGACACGGTCTTGGCAATGCGCTCGATGAACGGAATTTTGAAATGGAGACCGACGCTCCAAGTGGACCGGAACGCGCCCAGACGCTCCACCACCATGGCCCGGGACTGGGGTACCACCTTGACGTTGGCGGCAATGACCAGCAGCACGAGAATGATGATGATGATAGGGATGAGAATACCGAACATACCGCTTACTTCTCCTGACATGCAACTTCCTCCTTAATCTCTTCGACGATGACTTTGACACCTTCTATGCGCAACACCCGCACCATACTCCCGGCGGAGATCGGGGTGTCGTGCTCACTGCGAGCGGTCCAGGGGATGCCGCCGATGGTGACGGCGCCCATGCCACGAATATTGTCAATATTCTGGGTGACTTGAGCCTCCTGCCCAATGACCCGGTCGGCGTTGGTGGCCTCCACCCGGTTGTTCAGGTACTTTTTGGCCAGGGGGCGCAGAGCCACCAGACACACCAGAGACAGGACGATAAAAATACCAACTTGAAGCCAGATGTTGCCTCCAGCCAGGGCGCAGATCAACGCCCCCAGAGAGCCAATGGCAAACCACACGGAAGTCAAGCCCACAGTGGCAGCTTCCGCAATGGAAAAAATCAGCAGCAGCGCCAGCCAGACAATTTGATACACATGCTCTATATCCATCATGTAACCTCCTTTGGGGGTAGTATAGCATATGAGACAAGGCCATACCACTACAATTTGTAATTTTTAAAAAAATATAATGTTCTTGTCAGTCCGTGTAGAATTGGGTATAATAAAAAATATAATGGGTATTTTATGTCAACAGGGGGAGACCCCGGAGAGGACGAAACATGGAAGGGAAACTGCAATTTGTCATTCCCACCCTGCTGGGTGTGGAGAGTTTGGTGAGTTATGAGGTCAAAAAGTTGGGTTTGTCCGACGTGCGGGCAGAAAATGGCCGGGTGCTGTGCACCGGCACCAAGAGGGACATCCCCCGCTTGAATTTGAACCTGCGCACCGGCGCCCGGGTGCTCATTCTGCTGGGGGAGTTTCACGCCCCCACCTTTGAAGCCCTCTTTGACGGAACCTATGCTTTGCCCTGGGAGGAGTTCATCCCCCGGGAGGGGAAATTCCCCGTCAAGGGATATTCCATCAACTCTGCCCTCCACGCCGTGCCCACCTGCCAGGCCATGGTGAAAAAGGCCATTGCCAAGCGGCTGGGCCGGGTGTATGGGTTGGAGACTCTGCCCGAGACCGGAGCCCTGTATCAGGTGCAGTTTGCCCTGTTCAAAGACCGGGCCTCCCTGATGGTGGATACCTCGGGAGAGGGGCTTTATAAGCGGGGCTATCGGGCCCAGGGCGTGGTGGCCCCCTTGAAGGAGACGCTGGCCGCCGCCATGGTGGCCCTGTCCCGGTACAAGGGGAGAGACCCCTTCTGCGACCCCTTCTGCGGCTCGGGCACCATCGCCATTGAGGCCGCCCTCATAGCCAAGAACCGTGCCCCCGGTCTCAACCGGTCGTTCTCCGCCCAGAAATGGGCCCAGCTGCCCTCCGGGCTGTGGCTGGAGGCCGCCGACGAGGCCATGGACGGAGAATTTGACGGGGAGTATGAGATCTGGGGCGGAGACATCGACCCCAAGGCGGTGGAGCTGGCCCGGCACAACGCCCAGTTGGCCGAGGTGGACGACGTGGTGCGCTTTGAAGTGGCGGACGCCACCCGCTTCCACTGGGGCGGCCTGCGGGGCCGTGTGGTCACCAATCCCCCCTACGGCGAGCGGCTGATGGAAAAGCGGGAGGCCGAGGAGCTGTACCGGGCCTTCGGTCGGGCCATGGACAAGTTCCCCGACGGGTGGCAGGTGTCCATTTTGTCCTCTCACACCGAGTTTGAGCGCACCTACGGCAAGAAAGCGGACAAAAAGCGGAAGCTATACAACGGTATGTTGAAATGCGATCTGTTCCAGTACGGCGTGCGGTGATGGGGAGGATCGAATGAGACATCTGTTTATCATCAACCCCGCCGCCGGAAAGGCGGGGAACGAGGGCCAGCTGTTGGAACAGATTGAGCGGCTGGATCTGGACTGTGAGGTGGTGCACACCCAGCGCCAGGAGGAGGCCTGCGAGATTGCCCGCCAGGCGGCCCAGCGGGGGGAGCCCCTGCGGATTTATGCCTGCGGGGGAGACGGCACCCTCAACGAGGTGGTCAACGGGGTGGCTGGGTTGGACCATGTGGTGGTGACCAACGTGCCTTTGGGCACGGGAAACGACTTTTTGAAAATCTTCGGCCCGGAAAACAAGGAGAAATTTACCCAGTTGGATCAGCTCAGCCGGGGGCCGCAGGTGGCCCTGGATTTGATGGAGTGCAACGGCAAGCTGGGGGTGGACATCTTCTGTGCCGGGGTGGACGCCCGCATCGCCGCCGACGTGCACAAGTACCGCCGCCTGCCCCTGGTGCGAGGCATCGGGGCCTACATCCTCTCTCTGGTGGCCAATGTGCTGTTTAAGGGCATCAGCCGCCCCACCCAGGTGGAGGCGGGGGAGTACTCCTATGAGGGAGAGACTTCCATTATATGTGTGTGCAATGGCCGGTATTACGGCGGCGGCTTTATGCCCGTGGGGGACAACCTCCCCGACGATGGAAAACTGGAGATGCTGGTGGTGCCCAAGGTCAGCCGCACCACCTTCTTCCGCCTGGTGGGGGAGTACGCCAAGGGCCGCTACCGCCAGCATCCCGACCTGATCACAGCGGTGGAGGGCACCGAGTTTCTCATCACCGCCCCCAAGCCCCTGGTGGCGGTGGTGGATGGGGAAACGCTGGAGAATACCCGCTACCAGATCCGCTTGTCGAATAAGAAGGTGAACTTCTTCTACCCCCAGGGCCTGAGCTATCAGCCCCAAGGGGAGGGGACGAATTAGCACTCAACCTGTTACATTGTGAACGAAAGATGAATTTTTTAAGGTCAACCTCTATTTTTGAAAAATAGGGGTTGATTTTTTTGCCTGAAACGGTTATTATCATATCTAGAGTTAGCACTCGGGTAAAATGAGTGCTAAATCCCCATCAAATCGTAAACCATTGGATTGTATATAAGGAGGAACCTGTTATGACTTTGAAACCTCTGGCAGATCGCGTGATCTTGAAGGCCATGGAGGCCCAGGAAACCACCAAGGGCGGCATCATTCTCACCGCCAGTGCCAAGGAGAAGCCCGAAATGGCTGAAGTGGTGGCCGTTGGCCCCGGCGGCGTGGTGGACGGCAAGGAGGTCGTTATGACCGTGAAGGTGGGCGACAAGGTGCTCACCAGCAAGTACTCCGGCACCGAGGTCAAAGTGGACGGCGAGGAGTACACCATCGTCCGTCAGAACGACATTCTGGCGATCGTCGAGGACTAATCCAACTTGAGTTTTTTCTTACGGAGGTAATGAATTATGGCTAAGATTATTTGCTACGGCGAGGAAGCTCGTCACGCTCTGGAGCGCGGCGTCAACCAGCTGGCTGATACGGTAAAGATCACCATGGGCCCCAAGGGCCGCAACGTGGTGCTGGATAAGAAGTTTGGCACTCCCCTGATCACCAACGACGGCGTGAGCATCGCCAAGGAGATCGAGCTGGACGATCCCTTTGAGAACATGGGCGCCCAGATCGTCAAGGAAGTTTCCACCAAGACCAACGACGTGGCCGGCGACGGCACCACCACCGCCACTTTGCTGGCTCAGGCCATCATCCGTGAGGGCCTGAAGAACCTGGCCGCCGGCGCCAACCCCATGGTCATGAAGAAGGGCATTGCCAAGGCTACCACCGCTGCCATCGAGGAGATCAAGAAGAACTCCAAGCCCGTCTCCGGCACCTCTGACATCGCTCGTGTCGGCGCCATCTCTTCCGGTGACGACACCATCGGCACCCTGATTGCCGAGGCCATGGAGAAGGTCTCCCACGACGGCGTCATCACCGTGGAGGAGTCCAAGACCGCCGAGACCTACTCCGAGGTGGTAGAGGGCATGCAGCTGGATCGCGGCTACATCACCCCCTACATGGTCACCGACACCGAGAAGATGGAGGCCGTGCTGGACGACCCCTATATCCTCATCACCGATAAGAAGATCTCCTCCATCCAGGAGCTGCTGCCCCTGCTGGAGCAGGTGGTGCAGAGCGG
>CALXDO010000013.1 GCA_944387075.1 uncultured Oscillospiraceae bacterium
ACACCGGCTCGATCCGGGTCAATCAGTTCCTGGAAGGGGAGCTGGCAGCCCCCATCGTCAAGGCCATCAAAAAGGGGCAGCGGGTGCAAGTGCAGGGGCGGCTCAACGTCAGCCGCTTTGAAAGCGACATGATTTTGGAGCCCTACGGCATCAACGAGGTACCCATGCCCGAAGGGCGCAAGGACACCGCCCAGGAGAAGCGCATTGAGCTGCATCTCCACACCAAGATGTCCATGATGGACGCGCTGTGTGACGGAAAGGCCATTGTGAAACGGGCCATTGAGTGGGGCCATCCCGCCATTGCCATCACCGACCACGGCGTGGTGCAGTCCTTCCCCGACGCCTACAACGCCTCAGGCCGGGGAGAAAAAATCAAGGTGCTCTACGGCGTGGAGGCCTACTATCAAAACGACGTGGATGAACGGGTGTCGGTGCACGGCCCAGGAGACATGCCCTTGGATGGGGAGTTCATTGCCTTTGACCTGGAGACCACCGGTCTGGACCCCAAAACCGATGCCATCATTGAGATTGGCGCGGTGCGTATGAGGGGGGGCGAGGTGCTGGAGCACTTCTCCACCTTTGCAGACCCCGGCCACCCCCTCAGCCCCAAGACGGTGTCCCTGACCAGCATCACCGACGAGATGGTGCGGGGTGCACCCAAGCCCCACCAGGCGGTGGCAAACTTCCTGGCCTGGGCGGGGGACACCCCTCTGGTGGCCCACAACGCGGAGTTTGACACCGGCTTTGTGCGGGAGTATTGCCGGAGGGCCAAGCGAGTGTTTGATCCGCTCTACTTCGATACCCTCATTCTGGCCCAATACCTGTGCCCTAAGCTGAACAACCACAAGCTGGACACCGTGGCTACCCATTTGGGACTGCCGCCGTTCCACCACCACCGGGCGGACGACGATGCCGCCATCTGCGGCCAGATTTTTGCCGCTATGATTCCCATGCTCCAAGAGCTTGGGGTGACCCATGTGTCCCAGATCAATGGGGCATTGGCAGGAAAGCCTCGTGGGGGTCGGATGCGCCGCAGTGCCAACCACCTCATTTTGCTGGCTAAGAATCAGACTGGTCTGCGCAACCTGTACAAGCTGGTGTCCCTGTCCCATCTGGAGCATTTCAACCGCTTCCCCATCATGCCCAAGTCCATCATCAACGAAAACCGGGAGGGCCTGATTGTGGGTTCTGCCTGCGAGGCGGGCGAGTTGTTCCGGGCGGTGGTGGAGGGCAAGGACGACCGGGAACTGGAGCGGATTGCATCCTGGTATGACTATCTGGAAATCCAGCCCCTGGCCAACAACGCCTACATGCTCCGACCCGACCGGGAGGGGCGTCGGATCGCCCAGAGCATGGAGGATCTGCGCAACTTCAACCGGAAGATTGTGGAGTTGGGCCGCAAGTTGGGCAAGCCGGTGTGCGCCACCGGCGGCGTGCACTTTACCGACCCGGAGGAAGAGATTTACCGCCACATTCTCCTGGCCGCCAAAGAGTTTGACGATGCCGACAGCGAAAATCCCCTGTATTTCCGCACCACGGATGAGATGCTGAAGGAGTTTTCCTACCTGGGGGAGGAGACCGCCCATGAGGTGGTCATCACCAACCCGGCCTTGGTGGCGGAGTGGTGCGACCATGTGCGCCCCTTGCCCGACGGCCTCTTCACCCCCAAGCTGGAAAACTCGGAAGGGGAGCTCAAGGACCTGGTGTGGGGCAAGGCCCACGCTCTCTATGGAGACAACCCGCCCCAGATTGTGGTGGACCGCATCAACGCCGAGCTCAAGGACATCATCGGCTGTCACTACGACGTGATCTACATGTCCGCCCAGAAGCTGGTGCAGAATTCTCTGGAGCACGGCTATCTGGTGGGCTCCCGTGGCTCGGTGGGCTCGTCCCTGGTGGCCTTCATGTCGGGCATCACCGAGGTCAACTCGCTGCCCGCCCACTACCGCTGCCCCAACTGCAAGCACTCCGACTTTGACTACGCCGTGGAGCACGGCTACGGCTGCGGAGCGGATATGCCGGATATGAAATGCCCGGTGTGCGGGGCGGACTACGCCAAGGACGGCTTCAACATCCCCTTCGAGACCTTCTTGGGCTTTGGCGGTGACAAGGTCCCCGACATCGACTTGAATTTCTCCGGTGAATACCAATCCAGTGCCCATAAATACACCTTTGAACTCTTCGGCAGCAACCATGTGTTCCGGGCGGGCACCATCGGCACGGTGGCGGAGAAAACCGCCATCGGCTATGTGCGCAAGTACCTGGAGCGGGTGGGGCGGAGCAACGTGCCCTTTGCCGAGGTGCTGCGGCTGGCACGCGGCTGCATGGGGGTCAAGCGTACCACGGGCCAACACCCCGGCGGCATGGTGGTCATTCCCCAGGACAAGGAGATCTACGACTTCTGCCCGGTGCAGCACCCGGCGGATGACAAGGATTCCGACATCATCACCACCCACTTTGAATACCACTCCATGGAGTCCAACCTCCTGAAGCTGGACATGCTGGGCCACGATGATCCGTCCATGATTCGTATGCTCCAGGACATCACCGGGGTGGACCCCCAGAAGATTCCCCTGGACGACCCGGACACCATGAGCCTGTTCACCACATCCGAGAAGCTGGGCTTTACCGACGATCCCATTCTGGGCCCCACGGGGGCGGTGGCCATTCCCGAGTTTGGAACCTCCTTCGTGCGTGGGATGCTGGAGGACACCACCCCCAATCAGTTTGACATCCTGGTGCGGCTCTCCGGTTTCTCCCACGGCACTGACGTGTGGCTGGGCAACGCCAAGGACCTCATTACTTCCGGCACTGCCAAGGTCAACGAGGCCATTGGTTGTCGAGACGACATCATGATCTTCCTCATCTCCAAGGGGTTCAAAGACACCCGGGCCTTCAAGATCATGGAGGCGGTGCGAAAGGGCAGAGGATTGCCGGAGGGCGCCGAGGACGAGATGAAGGAGCACGGGGTGCCGCAGTGGTACATCGACTCGTGTAAGAAAATCGCCTACCTGTTCCCCAAGGCCCACGCCGTGGCCTATGTGATGATGGCCTTCCGCATCGCCTGGTACAAGGTGCACCGGCCCCTGGCGTTCTACGCCGCCTACTTCTCCATCCGGGCCAAGGCCTTTGACGAGAAGTACATGTGCCGGGGCATTGAGGTGGTCAAGCAGAAGATGAAGGAGATTCAGGCCAAGAAAAATGCCAAGGATAAGGCGGACCGCCCCTCAGCTGTGGAAGAGGATATGCTGGTGACCCTGGAAGTGTGCTATGAGTTTTACCTGCGTGGCCTGACCTTTGCCCGCATGGACATTTCCCGCTCCCATGCCATCAATTTCCTGGTGGACGAGGAACGAAACGCCCTCATTCCGCCCTTTACCTCGGTGGCCGGACTGGGCGAGACGGTGGGATGGGACATCATGGAAAAGCGGAAGGGCAAGACGTTCATCTCCATTGAAGAGTTCTCCCTGGCCTGTACCAAGGTGTCCAACACGCACCTGCAGCAGCTGAAAGACGCGGGAGCCTTTGGCGACCTGCCGGACAGCAGCCAATTCTCGTTCTTCTGAGAACGGAGCACAGCGGCACCCCATCATACCGTGTCACAAAGTCCAGACAGCAGGGCACCCCATGCCGTTTCATTCCGGCATGGGGTGCTTGTTGACATCCAAGGGAAGAAATTTACGGAGCTGCGTGCTTTATTCTCGCACCAATATGGGGGAGGCAGCAGAGGCGCGCAGTTGTCGGTGGCAATAGAAGTAAGCGGCGATGAGAAACAAATCGGCTAAGATCCAAGCGGCTGGCGAGGCAAAACAGGCGGCTGTAAAGCCGAAGAGTGGCACCAAAAAGCTGGCAACACCTCGGGCCACCATCTCCAAGAGCCCGGCAAAGGTGGCCAAGGGAGAGAAGCCCATGCCCTGAATCATGAAGCGGATGATATTCACCAGCGATAAGGGGAAGTAGAACAGGGCACCGGTGAGCAGGTATTGGCGAGCCAACGGCAGGAGTGGTGCGCTGGCTGCATCCAGAAAGAGCATATTCAGAGGATTGGCCAGGAAGTAGAGGACCAGCAAACAGCACGCGGAATAGATCGCACCCAGCAGGACACAGGCGCGCAGCCCCTGATGCAGCCGATTCCATTGCTGCGCACCCACATTTTGTCCCCCGTAAGTGGCCATGGTGGCACCCATGGCGTCAAAGGGACAGGCGGAAAAGACAAAGACCTTGCTGGCAGCGGCTACCGCAGTGACATAAGCGGTGCCAAGCCCATTGACAGCCGCCTGGATCATGATGCTGCCGATGGCTGTGATGGAGTATTGAAGACCCATGGGCAATCCCATGGTACACAAGTGGGCGGCACGGCTCCAATCCCACTTCCAATCACCGACCTCCATGCGCAGGATGGGAAAGCCCCGGCACATGCGTATGAGGCACCCGCATCCAGCAAAGAACTGGGCCAGAACGGTGGCAAATGCGGCGCCAAATACGTCCCAGTGGAACGCCAGAATAAATACTACATCCAAAACAATGTTGATGAGAGAGGCGAGAATCAGGAAAAACACTGGGGTACGGCTATCCCCCATGGAGCGGAGGACACCGGCACAGTAGTTGTAAAGAAAATACGCGGGCAGCCCAGCGAAAATGGTGAGGATGTACTGATGGGAGCGGGAGATGATGTCGTCAGGGGTTTGCATGAGCTGAAGAATATCGTGGCAGAAAGTCGTGGTCCCGGCTGTGAGCAGCGCACCAAAGAGAATGCACAGCCATGCGCCGCAGGTGACAAAACGCCGCAGTTCAGAGTTCTGTTTTGCGCCAAAGGCACGAGCCACCGGAATGGAGAAACCGCTGCATATCCCAGTACAAAAGCCCACCACCAAAAAATTGATGGAACTGGTGGCACCCACCGAGGCCAGGGCAGAGCCCCCCAGGGTCTTGCCCACGATGGCGGTGTCCACAACGTTATACAGCTGTTGAAATAGGTATCCAAACAGCAAAGGAATCCCAAAACTGAGAATCAAGCCCATGGGTTTCCCGTTGGTTAAATCTTTGGTCATATCAGGCGCTCCTTTTTGTGTGTAGATGAACGTTACCGATTATAGTCCTGTAAGAGAAAAAGTCAATGCTCCATCGCATGATGCAGTGGTTGTGGTTGTGCTCCGCTTGCACCTTGCAGTGCTCCAGGTTTGGCCTTTTCCTGTCCTTGGAATACAACCCATTGACAAGTGTACAGCCCTGTGGTATATTTACTACACTAGCGAGCTAAAGAAAGGGTGGGAACACCATGAACATACACTTCAA
>CALXDO010000014.1 GCA_944387075.1 uncultured Oscillospiraceae bacterium
ACGGAGAAGGCGGCCTCGTCGCCCACCACAGTCACATTGGGGTGCAGCTGGAGCAAAGAGGCTGGGACACGAGGCGTAATGGGACCGAAGAAGGCCTTATGCACAATGTTGGCCTTATCTTCACCGCTGACCACCACAACCACGCTGCGAGCCTGAAGGATCGCAGCCATGCCCATCGTCAAAGCGTGACGGGGCACGTCAGCTTCCGAGGCAAAGAAACGCTTGTTGGCATCGATGGTGCTCTGAGCCAGTTCCACCACATGGGTGGGCCCCACGAACTCGTCGGCAGGCTCATTAAAACCAATGTGGCCATTGTGGCCCATCCCCAGCAACTGCAGGTCAATTCCGCCCAGCTCACGGATGTGAGCATCATAGGCCGCGCACTCGGCATCAGCATCCTCGGCCATGCCATTGGGAACGCTGGTGTTGGCCACATCGATGTCCACATGGTTGAAGAGATTGTTTTGCATGAAGTAGCGATAGCTCTGGTCATGCTCACCAGACAGCCCCTTGTACTCATCCAGATTGACGGAACGCACCTGAGCGAAAGACAAATCGCCCTTGTTGTACCACTCAATCAGCTGCTTGTAAGTACCAATGGGGGTAGACCCAGTGGCCAGGCCCAACACACAGTTTGGCTTGACGATGACTTGTGCAGAGATCAGATTCGCAGCTTGGCGGCTCATGGCCGCATAGTCCGCACAGGAAATAAATCTCATAATGAAACCCTCCTAAATTACGATTCACCTTCCAAGAGGTATGTTTGCTCAACTCCCTCTACTTCTTGGAATGTCATGTTTTCTCCCTTCCATTTTTATTGCATCGCCTGCTGGGAAGGGATATTTTTATCATATCTTCATACCGCCGAAATAGCAATAGATTTCACAAACTTTTTTCCATTTTGTTTCTCATACACACATATAATCCATTTTATAACTTACGTCTCCTTCATCTTCCACCTCTCTATTTGATCTCCATACTCTCCACCACTGCAACCGGCAGGTTGCTGCTCTCCAAGGCCTGACTGTCCAAGCTGCCCATGGAGGCATTGGAGGCAAAAACCTTGGCCGAGCCCTCACTGCCAAAGAGAATAGCCCGCTTGTCGAACACGGCCAGCCCGCACACAGACACGGGGCGGGACGCCCCAACAAAGGCATCTGCTGTAATCCGATAGAAATAGCGCACATCTACGGTATAGAATCCCCGATGAAACCCCATGGGCTCCACATCAATGTAGGCATACAGCAGTTCTGCCTTTCCCGCCTTCAGGCTAATGGCCCGATCAATCACAGCCTGGGAACTGGCCGTGGGGTACAAGCGCAAATCCTCTACGCAGTCCTTATCCCGACAACTGTCGTAAATTTTTCTGGTGTGAATGCACACGGCCTCGCGAATCCCTGCGGTATCGCAAACGGGGCCGGGCTCAATCAATTCAGCCATAGATCAATACCTCCCGATGGTTAATGGGAACAAGAAAAGAGAATTTCTCCCTTCTTCCATTCCCATTGTATGACCATCCGAGAAAAGGGTGCAAAAACCCCCTTGTCCACGGGGCGTGTGACAAGGGGGCTTAGTGTTATCGGGGTTGACGCAGAGCAATCTCGTGGCGCTTCGGCCCGGTGGAAACAATGGTAATGGGCACCCCAATTCGGGATTCCAGGAACTTCACATAGTTCTTAGCCTGCTCCGGCAGGGCCTCAAAATCTGTGGTGCCACGCACATCGCACTTCCAACCGGGAAGGGTCTCAAATACAGGCTTCGCCCGCATCAAATTTGGGGTGGTGGGGAATCGGTCGGTCACCTGACCATCAATCTCATATCCCACACACACCTTAATCTCGTCCAGATAGCCCAACACGTCCAGACAGGTCAGCGCCACCTGGGTAGCACCCTGCACCATGCAGCCGTACTTGGTAGCCACCGCGTCAAACCAGCCCACACGGCGAGGACGTCCCGTGGTAGCCCCAAATTCGCCCTTGTCTCCACCACGACGGCGCAGCTCATCCCCCTCTTCCCCTGTCACTTCACTGACGAAGGGCTCGGTGTTGGACCCCACACTGGAAGAATAGGCCTTGGTGACACAGATCACATCCTTGATAGAAGTGGGGGGCACCGCTGCACCCACACATCCAAAGCCGGCCAAGGTATGAGAAGATGTGGTCATGGGGAAAATGCCCAGATCCGGATCCTTCATAGAGCCCAGCTGCCCCTCCAACAGCACCGTCTTTCCCTGGGCCAGAGCCTCGTGCACAAAGGTCACTGCATCCCCCACATAGGGACGAATCATCTCCCGGCACACCAGCATCTGCCGGAACAGTTGCTCCACATCCAGCTGGGGCTTATGGTACAGGTACTGGAACATCACGTTCTTCAGCTCCACAGCTCGGGTCAAGCGGTCACGAAGGCGATCCTCATCAAAAAGGTCACACACCTGAATGCCAATCTTAGCATACTTATCGGAATAGAAGGGAGCAATGCCGCTCTTGGTGGAGCCAAACGCCTTTCCACCCAAGCGCTCCTCTTCATAGGTATCCTGAAGCACATGATAGGGCATGAGCAGCTGAGCCCGCTCCGAGATGATCAGTTTGGGTTCTGGCACTCCCTGATCGGTGATGGATTTTAATTCCTCTACCAGCTTTATAACATCCAAGGCCACACCGTTTCCAATGATATTAGTCACATGGGGATAGAAAATGCCCGAGGGCAAAATGTGAAGGGCAAAACGGCCAAAATCATTGATAATGGTATGACCAGCATTGGCCCCACCCTGAAAACGGATAACCACATCCGAGGTCTCCGCCAGCATGTCTGTAATCTTCCCTTTTCCTTCGTCGCCCCAGTTGGCGCCTACGATTGCTTTAACCATAATTACCTCCGCTGTGCGGGATTCGCAACCATCAACATGGATTTGCCTTATCCGCACGGCATTCTGTGCCTATTATAATATGATCTCCTGTCTGGTGCAAGGGTTTTCCCATTTTTCTACTTCTTATATTTTCCCTCTCCACCATGTTACCTCTTTACTTTCTTGAAGCGCAATGGTATGATAGATATGTCCATAGTCCTACTATATTTTTACAGAAACGGAGGCTGCACTATGCAGAAAAACAACTCTGAGAATGCAGAAATGCTGTATCAGGCCATTTTATCTCTCACTTCTCCAGAAGAGTGCAAGGCTTTTTTTCAGGACCTGTGCACCGTAGCGGAACTGCGTGCCATGGCACAACGCCTGGAAGTTGCTGTGTTGCTGGATAGTGGCATGATTTACAATGATATTTTAGAGCGCACCGGAGCATCCAGTGCAACCATTAGTCGGGTCAATCGTGCCCTGCAATATGGCGCAGACGGGTATAAGACCGTCCTGCCCCGTCTAAAGTAATTTCATGGAGCAATATACCACTCTGGCGGAGTACTATGATCGTCTCACCGGAGACGTTGGGTATTCCCGCTGGGCAGACTATGTGGAGCGGCACTTCCGCCGCCTGAAGCGTCCTGTGCGCTCGGTGGTGGAATTGGCCTGCGGCACTGGCTCTCTCACCTCCATCCTGGCTTCTCGAGGCTACCAGATGACTGCCGTGGATCTCTCCCCGGACATGCTGAGCGTCGCAGCACAAAAATGTCAGGATCAGGAGGTTCTTTTTCTGTGCCAGGACATGGCCCAGTTTACCCTTTTGGAGTCGGTGGATGCAGTCATCTGCTGTTTGGACAGCGTCAACTATGTCACCCGCCCCCAACGCCTGCGCCGCGCCTTTTCCCGTGTGTACCAAGCCTTAGCCCCCGGAGGCCTATTCCTTTTTGACGCCAAGACCCCGCTGGCCTTTGAGGAGGCCAACGGTCAAACCTATCTGGACGAGGACGAGTCTTTGATGTGTGTGTGGAGAGCAGATTATGAGCCACGTCGCAGAATTTGTGGCTATGGCATTGACCTGTTTACACTCCGTTCCGATGGCGCCTGGAACCGGGAAAGCGAGTACCACGAAGAGTACGCATACACTCCGCAGGAGCTTCATGAATTTCTGGTACAGGCCGGCTTCACCCCAATAAAATTATATGATAATTTGAAAATGCGGGCCCCAAAAGAGGATAGTCAGCGCATTTTCTTTGCCGCACGAAAGGAACAGTAACGATTTATGGATCAACTCGTACGTGTAATTACCAAAGATGCCCCCGTCAAGGCCACTGCCATTTCCGCCACAGAATTGGTGGAACGGGCCCGGGCCATCCATGATACCTGGCCAGTAGCCACCGCCGCCCTGGGTCGTCTCCTCATGGGCGCCTCTATCATGGGCAACATGCTAAAAAATGAAGATGGCTCTGTCACCCTTCGCGTTCGTGGTGGTGGCCCTCTGGGATCCATCACTGCCGTTTCAGACAGTCAGGGCAACGTCCGTGGCTATGTGACAAACCCTGCCGTAGATGTGCCCCGTAAAGCGCACGCCAAGCTGGATGTGGGTGCTGCTGTGGGTTGTGACGGGGAACTTACGGTCATTAAGGACATCGGCATGCGGGAGCCCTATGTCGGCTCCGTCCAGCTGGTGGGCGGAGAGATCGCCGAGGACATTGCCGCCTACTTTGTAGAAAGCGAGCAGATCCCCACCGCCTGCGCCTTGGGGGTCCTCATCGCTCCAGATCAGACCGTGCAGGCGGCCGGTGGCTATCTCATCCAACTTCTTCCCGGTGCAGACGACTCCGTCATCTCTGCTGTGGAACGCGGCATTTCCAAAGTAGGCGCCGTCAGTGCCAAGTTGGATCAGGGTGTCAGCCCCCTGGATCTGCTGCATGAGGTGCTGGGTGAGTTTGAACTGGAAGTACTGGAGACAACCCCGGTGGAATACCGCTGCCAATGCTCCCGGGAACGCGTCTCCCGCGCTCTCATCAGCATGGGAAAAGATGAGTTGGAATCTCTCATTCGGGAGCAAGGCTGTGCAGAACTCACTTGCCAATTCTGCGATAAAGTGTACAATTTTTCCGAAAACGATCTAAAACAATTACTTTTAGAAGCAACTTCATAAAATTCAAAAAAATACGAAAAAAGGTGTTGACATTTCCCCCAGTGCTTGCTATAATAACCAACGTCGTCTGACAAGCGACAGCGCCGAGCACGGCGCAAGCAACTGGGGAGCATAGCTCAGCTGGGAGAGCACTTGCCTTACAAGCAAGGGGTCACAGGTTCGAGCCCTGTTGTTCCCACCAAGACGTTCTTATCTGGAATGTCAACATGTGGCGCGGTAGTTCAGTTGGTTAGAACGCCGGCCTGTCACGCCGGAGGTCGAGGGTTCAAGTCCCTTCCGCGTCGCCACTTTTATGCCTCTGTAGCTCAGTTGGTAGAGCAGTGGACTGAAAATCCACGTGTCGCTGGTTCGATTCCGGCCGGAGGCACCATTTGCGAGTGTAGCTCATCTGGTAGAGCGCCACCTTGCCAAGGTGGAGGTAGCGAGTTCGAGCCTCGTCACTCGCTCCACTTAAAATAGAAGCGGATTTTCCACTTCTATTTTAAGTGGAGGGTGCATATCATAAAAGTGTCTCTGGCGCCATAGCCAAGTGGTAAGGCAAGGGTCTGCAAAATCCTGATGCCCCAGTTCAAATCTGGGTGGCGCCTCCATATCGCCGCAAGTGTCGAGGCGCTTGCGGCGATTTTCTTGTTCCTGCTCCCCTGCTATGGGCCGCAAACAATAATATCCGGGTGTGGCGAAGCTTGGTATCGCGCTTGGTTCGGGTCCAAGAGGCCGCAGGTTCAAATCCTGTCACTCGGACCAAAAAACCGCTGTTTTCTCGAGAAAACAGCGGTTTTTTCTTTTGATTTGTTCTTGAATTTTGGGCTAAAATTTTCGTTTTTGAGGTTGACCACATAAATACCACAGACAGGTTTTACTTTTTGACCACAGGAAGGGTGCTTCTTTTTATAAGGAGTACCCTTCTTTTGTTTCAGGGTCTATTTTGATCCCCCCACTCGCACATCCCGTCCAAAATGGGAATCAGGGACTTGCCTCGCTCCGTCAGACTGTATTCCACCTTAGAGCGCCTAACAAAAGCCAGACAAGCTACGGATGATGAGATATAATGCTAGTGGAGGTGAAAGGTATGCCAAAGAAGCTAGTAAGTGATGAACTGTGGTCAATCGTGGAACCCCTTCTTCCC
>CALXDO010000015.1 GCA_944387075.1 uncultured Oscillospiraceae bacterium
CCACCTGAGCTACAGGCGCGTATGGAGCGGGTGATGGGAATCGAACCCACGCGACCAGCTTGGAAGGCTGGGATTCTACCATTGAACTACACCCGCAGGTTAAGGGTGACGCCCCAAACATCAGCCTGTGTATCATAGCACGAATTGTCTGGGGTGTCAAGCCCTTTTGCAGAAAAAATTATAGAGGTGCGTCGCAGAAGGCGCAGCAGTCCACGCCACCGTTTTGCTTCACCAGAGGGGGCAGGTAGTGCTCGGTCTGGGTGATGCATCGAGGGTTGTGGCACACGGGGTGGGTGCCAATTTCCACAGGATCGGGGGTCATGCGGGGCTGATTGGCCAGATCGGACAGCAGCGCCATGCGGGCGAACATGCCAAACCGGGCCTGCTGGAAATATACCGCCCGGGGATCGTCGTCTACGTCCACGGTGATCTCGTCCACCCGAGGGAGGGGGTGCATGATGAGCAGGTTTTCCCGGGCCCGGTCCAGCTTGGAGCGGGTGAGGACATAGATGCCCTTGTTGCGCTCATACTCCAGGGGGTCCACAAATCGCTCCTTTTGAATACGGGTCATATACAGCACGTCCAACTGAGGAATGACCGTCTCCAGGCCGGTGACTTCCACAAAGGGCATGTTGCGCTCCTGCATGAACTGGCGCAGGTACTGCGGGATTGCCAAATCCCGGGGGGCAATGAGGTAGAAGCGAATGCCCTGGAACTTGGCCAGAGCTTTAATCAAGGAGTGGACAGTGCGTCCGTTTTTCAAATCGCCGCACAGACCGATGGACAATCCGTCCACACGGCCCCGCAGGCGGGTGATGGTGGTCAGATCGGCGGTGGTCTGGGTGGGGTGCATGTGTCCGCCGTCCCCGGCGTTGATGACTGGGACGTCGGAGTACAGAGAAGCGGCCTTGGCCGCGCCCTCCCAAGGGGTGCGCATGACGATGACGTCGGCGTAGCCGGATACCATTTTAATGGTGTCCTTCAAGGTCTCGCCCTTGGCCACCGAGGAGGAGTTGGGGTCGGCAAAGCCGAACACTGAACCGCCCAGGCGCATCATGGCAGTCTGAAAGGAGAAGTTGGTGCGGGTGGAGGGCTCGTAGAAGAGGTTGGCGGACACCTTACCGTGGCACACATCTAGAAATTTCTGTGGGTTGCTGATGATCTGGTCGGCCCGCTGATAGATCTCGTCCCATTCCTCTCGGGTCAGATCCCCGAAGTCAATCAAATGACGCATATCGGTCCCTCCTTACAAAGTTCGATACATTGTATCACAAACCCCAGGGGCAAACAACAGGTAATTGGTGGTAAAAATTTGGCGAAAACGAAAAATTTTTATTCATTTCATGAGAACCCACTCTTTGGGACACACTAGAGGGACAGGAGGGCGGACCATGAGAGATTTGATTTGGTATCTATTAGTATATAGCTTCTTGGGGTATCTGTTGGAGGTGGCCTATGCCAAGGTGGTGCATGGCCACGGGGGTGGGCGCAAGTGCCTGCTGCTGCTCCCCTTGTGTCCGGTGTACGGGGTGGGGGCGGTGGCCATTGTGGCCTTGGGCGGACTTCATCCTCACCCCCTGTGGGGAATGGCAGTGGGCTTTTTGGTGGCCACGGCTACGGAGTTTCTCTTCGGCATCTACTACAAATATGCACTGGGGGTCACCTTTTGGGATTACTCCACCGTGGAGTGGAATGTGGGAGGATTGGTGTGTCTGCCCTTCTCCCTGGCCTGGTCCGTACTGGCTCTGGTACTTCTTTACATGGTGCATCCCTTTGTAAAGACTTGTGTTTTGGCCATTCCCACCCAACTCTCCGTACCGGTTTGGATTGTGTTTCTGGCAGACTGCCTGGTTAGTAGTTTTGCACTAAAACGGGAGGGAAATACACGGGTTTTACAATGGTATCGATAAATAAGGCAAATTTGTTTGGCTTTACAGAGACTTTACAAAGTCATGAGCGCGCACTTTACAAAACTTTTGTAAACTCGGAACTGTTCCCAAACAAGGAAATGCCACAAACATGAATGAAATGGAGAGTCGAAATCAATGAAGAAGTTTATCGCGATGCTCATGGCTGGTGCCATGGCCTTTAGTCTGGCCGCCTGCGGCAATCAGGCTTCTAAGGAATCTCAGGCTGGCACGGATCAGACCGACAAGCCCGAGGAGCTGTCCGGCTCTGTGGTGTGCCTGGGCTCCACCTCAATGACCGACGTGATGACTGTCTTGGCTGAGCAGTTTGGCATGGACCACGAGGGTGTCACCGTGTCCGTGGAGGGCGGCGGCTCCGGCGCAGGTGTGGAGGCTGCCACCAACGGCACCGCCGACCTGGGTCTGGCTTCCCGTAGCCTGAAGGATGAGGAGAAGTCTGCGGGCCTGGTGGAGAACATCATCGCTCTGGACGGCATCGCCATCATTGTCAACGCTGATAACTCCGTGGCCGATCTGTCCGTGGATCAAATCGCCAAGATCTTTACCGGTGAGATCACCAACTGGTCTGAGGTGGGCGGTACTGCTGGAGAGATCGCTGTCATCGGCCGTGAGTCCGGCTCCGGCACCCGGGACGGCTTCGAGTCCATCACCAAGACCGAGGATAAGTGCAAGCTGAACCAGGAGTTGACCTCCACCGGTGCGGTCATCGAGGCGGTCCGCGGCAATACCGCCGCCATCGGCTACGCCTCCCTGTCCGCTGTGGAGCACCAGAACGGCATTAACGCCATCACCGTGGACGGCGTGGCCTGCAACGAGGACACCATCCTGGACGGTACTTACAAGATTCAGCGTCCCTTCGTGATCATCACCAAGGAGGGTGTGGAGCTGACTGCCCAGACCAAGGCCTTCTTCGACTGGGCCATGTCCAAGGACGCCGCTGACCTGATCCGCCAGGCCGGTGCCGTTCCCACCGCCGAGTAAGTGAAACCGGAAGGGACTCGCCCCCACCCCACACGGGATGGGGGCCGTTCCCCTGTGTAAAGGAGAATCATAGTGGATAACGAGAATGTGATGACTCAAGTCACCAAGGAGGTTGTACCCATGGCCTCAGAGAGTAAAAAAGTGCAGTCCAAGGTACAGACTGCCCGGCGGCTGCGGGATGCCGTGGAGCTGCTCGTCAAGAATATCTTCTTCCTGTGCGGATTTGTGGCAGTGGCAAGTGTGTTGTTCATCAGCGTCTATCTGGTGATCTCCGGCCTGCCCGCCATGCTGGAGATTGGAGTGACCGACTTCCTGTTGGGGGATACCTGGGACGGGAAAAACGGGGTATACGGTATCCTGCCCTTTATCCTCACCTCTTTGGCCGGTACGGCGGGTGCAGTGGTGTTGGGCGTGCCCATGGGTGTGCTCACCGCCATGTTTCTGGCCAAGGTGGCGGGCAACCGGGTGGCGGCGGTGATTCGCTCTGCTGTGGCCCTGCTGGCCGGTATCCCCTCGGTGGTGTACGGCCTGGTGGGCATGGTAGTGCTGGTGCCCGCCATCCAGAAGGCCTTTCACCTGTCCTCTGGTGCCTGCTTGCTGGCGGCCATTGTGGTGCTTACAGTTATGATTTTGCCCTCCATCATCAACGTGGCTGAGACGGCTCTGCGGGCGGTGCCTAAGGAGTATGAGGAGGCCTCTTTGGCCCTGGGGGCCACCCACACCGAGACCATCTTCCGGGTCTCCCTCCCTGCGGCCCGCTCTGGCGTGGCCACCGCCATTGTGCTGGGCGTGGGCCGTGCCATCGGTGAGGCCATGGCTATTATCATGGTCTCGGGCAACGTGGCCAATATGCCCGGCAGCCTGTTTACTCCGGTGCGCTTTCTCACCACCGCCATCGCCTCCGAGATGAACTACGCCACCGTGGGCTCCCTGTGGCGGCAATCTCTCTTCTCCATTGCTCTGGTACTCTTCCTCTTCATCATGCTCATCAATGTAGCACTCAACGTGTTCATCAAAAATAAAAAGGAGGGCTGACACGTGGAACATCTGTCTTGGAACCGACGCATCTATGACCGTGGCCTGCGTGCTCTGCTTTACCTGTGCGCCGGAATTACCGTGGCGTTGCTGGTGTTTATGATCGGCTACGTCTTTTACCGTGGCCTGGGGGGCATCACCTGGGAGTTTCTCACCACCCAACGCAGCCTCATCAAAGGGACGGACGGCATTCTGCCCAATATCCTCAACACCCTGTACATCATTTTCCTCTCCATGATCATTGTGCTCCCCCTGGGTGTGGGAGCTGCCATCTACCTCACCGAGTATGCCACCAACCACAAGCTGCTGTCCATCATTGAGTTTGCCACCGAGACCCTCACCGGCATTCCCTCCATCATCTTCGGCCTGGTGGGTATGCTCTTTTTCCAGCAGATCATGGGCTTGAAATACGGCATTCTGGGCGGCGGCCTCACCCTGGTCATTATGATCCTACCCACCATCGTGCGCACCACCCAGGAATCCCTCAAGACGGTGCCCCAGTCCTACCGGGAGGGTGCTCTGGGCCTGGGTGCCGGCAAGTGGCGTATGGTGCGCACCGTGGTGCTGCCCAACGCCGTGGACGGCATTGTCACCGGGTGCATTCTGGCTGTGGGCCGCATTGTGGGCGAATCCGCCGCTCTGCTCTTTACTGCCGGCATGGGCGGGGTGCTCCACAACTTCGCAGATGCCCTGACCACCTCCTCGGGTACCCTCAGCGTGGCTCTGTATGTGGCTGTCAATGAGCGCGGCGACGTGCAGACTGCTCTGGCCATTGCCGCAGTGCTGATGGTCATTACGCTTCTCATCAACCTGTTGGCCATGGTGGCCGGCAGCCGCCTGAAGAACAAGTAAAGGAGAACTGCTCCCATGAACGCCATTTTGAAAACGGAACATCTGAACCTATGGTATGGACAAAACCATGCCTTGAAGGATATTAACCTGGAGATGCCCCAAAATCAGGTGACTGCCCTCATTGGCCCCTCTGGATGCGGCAAGTCCACCTTCCTCAAGACCCTGGACCGGATGAACGATCTGGTTCCCTCTGTGCGCATTGAGGGCAAGGTCATGTACCGGGACCAGAACATCTTTGATCCCCAGGTGGATGTGACCTGGCTGCGCCGCCATGTGGGTATGGTGTTTCAAAAGCCCAACCCATTCCCCATGTCCATCTACGACAACATCGCCTACGGCCCCCGCACCCACGGTATCCGGGGGAAAAAGCAGCTGGATGAGATTGTGGAGAAGTCCCTGCAGGGGGCGGCCATCTGGGATGAGGTAAAGGACCGGTTGAAGAAGTCCGCCCTGTCCCTGTCCGGCGGCCAGCAGCAGCGCATTTGCATCGCCCGAGCCATGGCGGTGGAGCCGGACGTGCTGCTCATGGACGAGGCCACCTCCGCCCTGGACCCTATCTCCACCTCCAAGATTGAAGATTTGATTGCAGAATTGAAAAAAACGTATACAATAGTAATTGTGACCCATAACATGCAGCAGGCCACCCGTGTGTCCGACCGCTGTGCCTTCTTCCTCCACGGCGAACTGGTGGAGGCAGATGACACCGAGAAGCTGTTCTCCGTGCCCAAGGATAAGCGCACCGAGGACTACATCACCGGACGATTCGGTTAAGGAGGGACTGCTGTATGAGAAAGACGTTTGATGCCGAGCTGGTGGAGCTCAGCCACGAGCTCACCGCCATGGGCACCACCACCCAGGATGCCATCGACCTGGTCACCGCCTCCCTCACCCAGGGCAAAGCGGAGGGTGCGAAGGCCACCATTGAGATGCGCAATACCATGGATCAGATGGAGCGGGACATTGAGAACCACTGCATGTCCCTGCTGATGCGCCAGCAGCCTGTGGCCCGGGACCTGCGCACCATTTCCGCTGCCATGAAGATGGTCACCGACTTGCAGCGCATTGGAGATCAGGCCGCCAACATTGCTGAGATCTCCCTGCTTATTGCCGAGAGCGGCGACAAGCCCGAGGTGCCCCAGGAGATCGTGGCCATGAGCCGCCAGGCGGGGCTTATGGTGCGCCAGGCCATTGCCGCCTATGTGGATCGGGACGAGAACACCGCCCGGGCTGTCATCAACCTGGACGATGTGGTGGACGACCTGTTTGTCCAGCTCAAAAAGATCCTGGTGGAGCGCATTGCCAGCCGGGCTGACCACTCCGACCGTTCGGTGGATCTCATCATTATCGGTAAGTACCTGGAGCGGGTGGCTGACCACGCCGTGAACATTGCCAACTGGGCAATCTTCTGTGTCACCGGAGAAATTCAGTAAGAAAAAGGAGAGAGCTGCCATGGCCCTACGCATTGCGGTGGTGGAGGATGACGAGTCCATCCGCACCATGTTAGAGTATTATTTCAAATCCATGGGTCATGAAGTACTGGCCTTTGAGAGCGGAGAGGATTTCTTTGCCGCCGCTCCCATGGCAGACCTGGCACTGCTGGACGGGATGCTCCCCGGCATGGACGGTCTGGAGATCGTACGCCGCCTTCGCTCAGAGGAGGCCACCGCCAAGCTGCCCATCATCATGCTCACCGCCCGCCAGACCGAGATGGACAAGGTCACCGCCCTGGATCTGGGGGCGGACGATTACATCGCCAAGCCCTTCGGGGTCATGGAGCTGCAAGCCCGGGTCAATGCCGTGATGCGCCGGGTGGGGGATCGGGACCCCATGCTGCGCTATCGGGATCTGGTCATTGACCCCGCCGGACGCACCGTCACCCGTGGTGGGGAGGATGTGGCTCTGACCTACAAGGAGTTCGAACTGCTGTGTCTGCTGGTGCGCCGCCGTGGTACGGTGCTCACCCGGGACGAGATCCTTGCCGCCGTGTGGGACTACGACTTCACCGGGGAGACCCGCACCGTGGATATGCACATCAAGGCCCTGCGCCAAAAGCTGGGGGAGGGCTATATCACCACGGTGCGTTCCGTAGGCTACAAAATGGGGTGAGAACGTATGAAGAAAAAGCTGACCATATCCATTTTTCTCATTGCCGCGCTGTCGGTGCTCATCTCTGCGGTGGTGGGCATCTGGAACTTCCGGCGGCAGGAGATGGACAGTGCCCGGGAAAATCTCACCGAGCTGCTGGCCCTCATGGACGCCCAGAACTATGAGACGTGGACGGAGGAGCTGCTGGCCCAGTTTTCCAAGGCAGCCCCGGAAAAGCGCCTGACCATCCTCGCCCCGGACGGCGCCGTGCTGGGGGACACGGACAAGGAGTCCCGGGAAAACCACTCCACCCGCCCGGAAGTGGTGGAGGCCAAGGAAAACGGGGTGGGCGAAGATGTGCGCCGCTCTGCCACCACCGGAATTTACACCATCTACGTGGCCCGGGTGTTCACGGACGGGTACATCGGGCGGGCCGCCATGGCCCTGTCCACCGTGGACACCCTGGTGGCCCAGACCGCTGTGGGCCTAATTGCCGCGGCGGTGCTCTCCCTGCTGCTGGCCTTTGTGCTGGCCCGCCGTCTGGCGGTCACCACCGCCAAGCCGGTGGAGGAGGCGGAGGTGGCAGTGCGCCAGGTGGATGAGACTCTGCAATCGGCACGCAGTGAGTTTACCGCCAATGTCACCCACGAGCTGAAGACCCCCCTGACCTCCATCAAGGGCTTTACCGATATGCTCTCGTCGGGCATGGTGTCCAAGCCGGAGGATCAGAAGCGATTTCTGACCATGATCTCGGTGGAGGTGGATCGCCTGTCCACCCTGGTGGATGACATCCTCACCGTCTCTGAGCTGGAGACCGTGGCGGGTGCCACCGGCATGGAGCGGGCGCCTCTGATGAGCATCACCCGGGAGGTGGAGACCATTCTCCAGCCCCAGGCGGAGAAGGCTGGGGTCAAGCTGAACGTCACCGGTGGTGAGGTGGAGGCCTGCATCGCCCCTGACCGCTTCAAGGAAGTGGCGCTGAACCTGATGGAAAACGCCATCAAGTACAACCGCAAGGGGGGACGGGTCACCGTCACCGTGGAGCCTGTGGGCAACCAGGCGTACTTTGTGGTGGCAGATACCGGCATCGGCATCCCCGAGGAGAGCCAGAGCCGTGTCTTTGAGCGGTTCTACCGGGTGGATAAGGGGCGAAGCCGTGCCGCTGGCGGTACCGGCTTGGGGCTGGCCATCGTCAAGCACATTGTGGCCCTGTACGAGGGCAACATCAAGCTGGCCAGTGTGGTGGGCTCCGGTACCACCGTGTCGGTGACCCTGCCTTTGGCCAAGAACTGAATACTTACAGAGAAAGAGCCTGTTGCAAAATGACGATTTTGCAACAGGCTCTTCTGTATCTGATACCCCAAAAAACACAACGGAATAGACATTCCGTTGTGTTTACATTTTATTCTAACAATTTTCCCCCCTGCTGTCAACTAAAGTTGGTGATATATGGTCCTAAAAAACGGAAAAAACAGGATGGTTTTTACTGATATTGGAACAACTACTTGGCTACTATGGGAATTTTAGCGTTCAAACTCGGAAATATGTAGAATATTCCATCATAATTTTCAATTTTTTACATTTTTTTTACAACGG